>CAZYWR010000196.1:0-3043 GCA_964651185.1 uncultured Polyangiales bacterium | reverse complement strand
CAACCCACCGGCGCCCGGCCGCGCCCGGCGCGGTGGCGCGCAGCGGCGCGCGCGAGCGACGGGCTGCGGCGCGCAAGCCGTCCGTGCGATCGCCCGAGCGGCGTGCGGAGCTGCCGGCGACGCGCGCCCCGGCGCCCGACGATCCCTTCGCGGCCAAGGCCGGCGCCAAGCGCGCGCGGGCTGAGATGTACCGGCGGCTCGCGCTCGACGCCGCCGAGCGCGTGTTCGCCGAGCGCGGCTACGATGAGGCCAAGATTCAAGATATCGCGCAGTCCGCCGGCATCGCGCTCGGCACCCTGTACACGGTGTTCCCCAGCAAGACCGAGATCTACGCGGCCGTCCAGGAGCAGCGCGGCCGCGAGATCCTCGAGCGCATCTATCGCGCGATTCAGGGCTACGAGGGCGTGGTCGACGCCTGCATGCGCGGCATCGACGCCTACGTTCGCGCATTGACCGAGCGGCCGTCGTTTCTGCGCATGCACCTGCGCGAAGGGCTATCGTGGACCGATCCGTCCGCGATGCGCAGCGGTGAGGAAGTGGCGACCTGGGAGCGGGGCGTGAGCCTCGCCGTCGCGCTGCTCGAACGCGGGATCGAGCGCGGCTTTTTGCACGCCGACAGCCGCGCCGAGGTCGTGCTCAAGATGATGGTGGCGTCGCACCAGGTCCAGCTCCAGGATTGGCTCGATCGCGGGGCCGAGGAAGCTGCGATCGAGCCGTTGATCGCGCGTATGCAACATCATTTCGTGCGCGCTTTCGTGCGCGACGCGGGCCCGAGCGCGAAGGCGACAGGGGTCGAGCGCGCGCGCCGCTGAGCGCGGGACGTGGACGCGCTCTGGGGAGCGCGAGCGAAGTTTCGAGGAGGAGACGCGGATGGAAACTCAGGCTGAAAGCGCAGTGTCGGCACCCCGTCGCGCGCCCGCTTCGGCGCTCGCACCCCGCAGGCCGCCGGTCGCCTCAGGCGCCTTGCCGGTCCTGGGCCACGCCATCGATTTTGGGCGCGATTGCCTCGCGCTCTTGTGGCGCGCCTACTGCGAGCACGGCGAGGTGGTCGCGCTCAAGGTGTTCAACAAAGAGGTGGTCCTGTTCACGGGCGCGCGCGCGCAGGAGGCGATGTACCGCCAGCCGGACGAGATCCTGAGCCCGAACGAGGCTTACAAGATCATGGTCCCGGTGTTCGGCAAGGACATCGTCTACGACGCGTCGCCTGAGCGCATGGGCGAGCAGCTCGGCATGATCCGCCCGGCGCTGCAGGACAAGCGCATGCGCACCTACGGCGAGATCGTGGCCGAGGAGACGCGCAAGCTGGTCGCGGGATGGGGCGAGCGAGGCGAAATCGAACTGGTCGAGTTTTGCGCGACCCTGACCAACTTCACCTCGACCCATTGTCTGATCGGACGCGAGTTTCGCGAGCACATGAGCGACGAGTTTGCGCGCGTCTACTACGACCTCGAGCGCGGCATCACGCCGGCCTCGTACATCCACGCCAACTTGCCCATCCCGACGACCTTCCGCCGCAACCGCGCGCGGGTCCGGCTGGCCGAGATGATCGACGAGATCGTCGCGGCGCGCCGCGACAGCGGACGGGAAGGACAAGACTTCCTGCAGACGCTGATGGAGGCCGAGTACAAAGACGGGAGCAAGCTGAGCGGCCACGAGATCACGGGCATGCTGCTCGCCGCCATGTTCGCGGGCCACCACACGAGCAGCGTCACCACGGCGTGGACCTTGGTTCGGCTGCTGCAGACGCCTGACTACCTCGATCGCTTGCTGGCCGAGCTCCACAGCGTGTACGGCCAGGGGAGCGACGTGACCTTCCAATCATTGCGCCAGATCCCGCTCACCGAGTACGCCGTGCGCGAGGCGCTGCGCCTTCATCCGCCTCTCTACATCCTGTTGCGCAACGTGGTCTCGCGCTTCGAGTACGACGGGTACGTGTTCGAAAAGGGGACCTGGATCGCCAACTCTCCCTGGGTCGCCCATCGCATCCCGGGCGTCTTCACCGATCCCGAGCGCTACGATCCCGATCGCTTCGCGCCGGGCCGCGAGGAGGACAAAAAGCAGTTCACCTTCGTGTCCTTCGGCGCGGGCCGGCATAAATGCCTCGGCAACGCCTTCGCCATGCTGCAGATCAAGACCATCTTCGCCATCTTGCTGCGCGGCTTCGAGTTCGAGCTGATGCACGATCCGCTCATCCCGGAAAACGGTCTCGTCATGGGCCCGAAGAAGCCCTTCCGAGTCCGTTACCGCCGGCTGCGACCGAACGGAGCGTTCTGATGAAGATCCTCGTGGACTGGGACCTATGCCAAGGTCACGCCAATTGCACGGGCGACGCGCCCGAGGTCTTTCACGTCGACGACGAGGGGAAGCTGCACGTGCGGATCGCCGAGCCCGACGAGTCGCTGCGTTCGAAGGTCGAGCTGGCCGTGCGTTACTGCCCGAGCGGCGCCCTACGCATCCAAGACTGACCCGCTCAATCGGCGAGGATGCGGGCGATGCCGTGTGAAGCGTGTTCGAGCCAGTCGTCGATTTGGCTGGCATCGCTCGCGCCGTAGGAGACCAGGTAAAGCGGGTGTCCGAGGTAGATCACCGGCAGCACGCGCGTCGTGCGCTCGTTCGACAGGAAAGGCGCGCGCGCGGCCAGCTCCTCGCACAGCGCCTCCTCGCCGGAGTGCGCGACCCGCAGGCCCTCTTCGGTGGCGAGTACGAGCGCTGCCAGGCGCGCCTTGCCGCGTACGTGCTCGAGCTGCAGCGCAAGGGCCTCGTGCACGCGGTGAGAGCGTCGCGTCCGCCTGTCGTCCATGGGAACCCCGGACATCCCACCTCCTCGCTCGCCCACTGTTCCGGAACAGTCGCGGGCGTGGCAAGAAAACGGCTAGACGGCAGCCAGCGGCGAGCATGACGTGGCGCCGTACTGCCCGGCTCCGGGGAGCGCTTGCCGCTCGGGGTGGCGCCGCGCGAAGCCCGCTCGGTGTGTGGCCTCGGCTCACCCGAGGTGTGCCCGGAGCTCCGCGAACAGCCGTGTCAGGTCGGCGAGCGAGTGGTG
>CAZYWR010000195.1:0-1850 GCA_964651185.1 uncultured Polyangiales bacterium | reverse complement strand
CGAAGCCGTGCGCATGGCGGTCGCGCTCAAGGCGCGCATCGTCACCGAAGACGAGCGCGAGAGCGGCGCGCGGGCGCTCTTGAACCTCGGCCACACGGTGGGGCACGCGATCGAGGCGGCCGGAGGCTACAGCGCCCTCCGCCACGGCGAGGCGGTGGCGCTCGGCATCGTGGCGGCGTTTCGCCTGGCGACGCGCCTCGGGCGCGCGAGCGAGCACGAGAGCGAGCGCGTCGTGCGTCTGCTGAGGGAGCTCGGGCTCCCGGTCGACATCGACCGCTACCTCGACGAGCGCACCTTGTCGTTCATGGGCGCCGACAAAAAGCGCAAGGGGGGAAAGCTGCGCTTCATCGTGCCTGGTGCGCCCGGCGCGACCGAGATCGTGGCGCTGCCCGAAGCCGAAGTGAAGCGCCTGGTCCAGCCCTGAGCGCGCTCGCGCGAGCTGCGCCGCCTAACTCTTGTGTGGGTCCTCGCCGAGCCGATAGGATCGACGATGCGTCGCTTTCGGCGCGCCGGGGGGAGATGGCTGTGCGCAGCTGGAGAAGTCTCGCGCTCGTTGCGAGCGTGTTGGGAGCGCTGGGGGGAGCGCAAGGTTGCGCGGACGACGGCGTTTCGCTGCACGTCATCTGTCCGATTTTCCCGACCGTCCAAGACAGCGTGTGCACATTCGATCCTGCCGGCGAGGGCTGCGTCGCCGAGGGCGTGATGAACATCGCTGTCACCGATCACTACTCGATGGAGCTACGAGTCGAGAGCGGGCTCAAAGCGCACACGAGCGACGTGCCGGTGCGCGGCGAGACGAATGGTCTGCAAATCCGGTCGGCCGAGGTCGAGATCCGTTATACGTCTGGCGATCGCATCGGGTTTATCCCGCCCGATGCCCACCCAGAGTGGGGGTCTCTTCCGAATCCATTCACGGTGCCGGCGAGCGGCTACCTTGCGCCATTGGGTCGTGACGCCGTGGCGCTTACAGTCATCGATCAAGATTATGGGAAGTGGCTGAAACAAACCAAAGACGATGGAATGGGAAACATCGCGCCGCTTGAGCCTGAGATCATGGTGTCGATCAAGATGAAAGGCGTGACCAACGGCAACGTGGCGGTCGAAGGCGGCGAGTACATCTGGCCGATTCGCCTGACTTACGAGAAAGCCGAGTCTTGCGTTAAGGTCGACTACTGCGCCGGCATGCTCGGCCAGGATTTTTCTGCGAATGCCTGTCCGTAGGAACGCGCGCGGCTGGTTGGTCACTCAAGGCGAATCGCCGAGAGCGCGTAGGTAGAGGTCGCTGAAGGCGTAGTGGACTAGTTCGCGCGCGAGTGGCTGTTCGGAGAGGGCGCGCTCGAGCTCTTGTTCGCTGCGGCCGACTCGCGCGTCCGGGGGATCGCCGTCGAGGCCGAGTTGTGCGAGCGCGAGCTCGAGGTCGCGCGTTACGAACAGGGCGACGCGCGCGCTCGCGAGCTGGGCCGCGCATGCAAGCTCCGGGTAAGAGGGCACGGCAGGCAGCTCGAGCAGCTCGCGGGTGAGCGTGCGCTGGATGGTGTTCGGCATCGTGCGCCAGAGCTCCGATGCGAGCGCCGCCGCCGCGCGTGAGACTTGCGGGCGCTGGTCGGCGGGCCCGAACGCGGCCGGCAGCGCGGCCAACAGCACCTCGGCGCTGTCGCGCGCGAGCGCAGACAAGAGCACGTGCTCCGGGCGCGCGGCCTCGAACGCGCGCACCAGGCGAAAGCGCAGCGCCGCGAGCTCTCGCGGTGCACCGTCGCCGACCATGATGCTGGGCGGCTGAACCGAGATCACCTCCACCGTGTCCTCGCCGGAGCGGCTCAGGTACGCCTCGTGCGAGGCCGCGAATAGCT
>CAZYWR010000194.1:0-5876 GCA_964651185.1 uncultured Polyangiales bacterium | reverse complement strand
ACGGAGCCAAGGGGCGGCGGCACAGCACAGCGAGCCAAAGAAACACGTGCCAGACCCTGAGCTGGGAGAGCACGTGACACCGGACATGGCTCGCTTCACGCGCGTGGCGCGCGAGAACCCGAAGATGCGGTTCAACTCCCTGATGGGCTTGTTGAGTCGCGTCGAGGGCCTGCGCGCCAGCTTCGACAGCCAACCCGAACGGAGGGCCGTCGGAGTGGACGGGGTAACAAAGGCAGAGTACCAGAAGGGCCTCGACGAGCGAATCGGCGCCCTCTCCGGCCATCTGCGCCGCCTCGGGTACCGACCCAAGCCATCCCGGCGAGTGTTCATCCCCAAGGCAAACGGAGGTCGGCGCCCGCTGGGCATCCCAAGCTTCGAGGACCGGATCGTGCAGCATCGGCTCAGCCAGATACTGCAGGCGATTTGGGAGCCGGAGTTCCGGGATTGCTCCTTCGGATTCCGACCGAATCGCAGCGCCCACGATGCTCTGAGGCAGATCGCCAAAACGATCACGCACCAGAGAATCGGCTGGGTCGTCGAAGCCGACATCAAGGGCTTCTTCAACGAGGTCAACCACGACCACATGCTGCGATTTCTCGAGCACCGAATCGCGGACCCGCACTTCGTGCGGACGCTACGACGGTTTCTCAAAGCCGGCGTCATGCACGACGGAGCGTTCGAGAACACGAACACGGGGACGCCGCAAGGCGGGCTCGTGTCGCCCGTGCTCGCGAACATCTACCTCCACTACGTGCTCGACTGGTGGTTCGAGGGGCGCTTTCGAAAGACCTGCACCGGAGACGCCGAACTCATCCGCTACGCGGACGACTTCGTCGCGTGCTTCGAGAAGCAGGACGACGCGGTGCGGTTCCATGCGGAGCTTGTGACGCGACTCGGGCAATTCGCGTTGGAGGTTGAGCCCTCCAAGACGAAGATCGTGCGGTTCGGGCGCTTCGCCCAGCAGCACTGTCACCGGGAAAATCGAACGCGACCAGCGCCTCGCACTGATGCGGCGCATCGCGGAGCGCCGCACGACGCAGCGCATGGCCTTGGTTCGAACCTCGTCGAACAGCCGGCAGGCGTGACTCTTGCGATACAGCAATTAAGGGCGCGATAAAGCGTGCCAGATCGTGCCGCGCTCGAGGAGGTTCGGACGTGACCGGAACGATGGCTGCAAACAGCTTTCTTTTTACCGAAGACGGGACCAAAGCGTCTGGCGCAGTGCAAGCAACAGCCCAGTCCGGCGAGACGTATCTCCTAACCATCGTCGCACATGACGACGGCAGTACGAACGGCGTGCTTAGTGAGGTGGCGACCAACGGCGGTTGGCGAGAAACACATAGTATCTTGGAATGGTGAGCTCGTGAGTTCGGTCCACTGGTTTTCAGGTTGGCCCCTTCGAATTCCGAGCTGCGGTCCGCGCGCTGCAGGGCCGCGCGCGTCGGCGCACTACACGCGCGACGGGCTGCGCGTACGTCACGCGCAACACCGGAACCCATGCGCCCTACTAATGCGTAGGTACGATCCGACAGCTCCTGGGTGCGCCGAACACCGGTGCTCGAGCCGCCGAACGGACAAACAACGCTGCGCGTTGCCCCCACTGCCCACAGCCAACGACGACGGAGAGAGTTCGACAATTTCCCAAAAGAGCCCTGAGCGGAAGTATCGACCCGACATTTCTAAAAACCGCACGAGCCCGACATTTCTACTTGTCTCCGGCAGTGCGCCACGAGGCGCGAGGAGGACCGATGAACTGAAACGGTCTCATCAGAGCTCGGGTCGGCGAAGGACGGCAGTAGATGGAGGTCGCCGCCCCCTCCGGTAGGTAATAGATCTTGTGCCGCTCGTGCCGCGAGATTGCGACGAATGGAGCCGTTCAAATTCTCGAGGGGGTCGTCGTAGTGCCTCGGGACCGCAGCGTCGCCACGTCGGGACTCGGCGATCAGCGATTCCTGAACAGAGGCCAGAAACCGACGCTAGATGAGCCCGCTGATGTGCGTGGTGCGCTGCGGAAAGTGCAGCGTCAGGTTCTCCGTAACGCCGTGAGCGCTCTGGTCTTGTCCAGGCCGGGGCGGTTCTACGTGCGCGCTCTTCGCCAAACCCTCGTAGTGCTTGGGGTGCGCGATCACGACGGGCGCGCGCGCCATGCGCATCAACGCCTCGGCAACCGAACCGAGCACCCAGCGCTTGATGCCCGTGCGCGCGTGTGTCCCTACCACGATCAAATCCGCTTCGACATCCACCGCGACCTGGTGGATGGCCTCCGCAGGTGCCCCTAGCCGCACGTGCAAAGTCACCGCATGATCGAACGCAGGTGCGGGCGGCTCCTGACCACAGGCCTGGGTCACATGCGCCCGCAGCTGCTCGCGAGCTCGACCGATGCTTTCGCTAAGCTCGTCGAGCTTCTTCGCACTGTGGAGTTCCTTCGGGGTCTCGATGACGTAGACCGCGTGCAGTGCAGCGTGCGGCAGCTGCCTCGCAAGGCGCATCGCTTCGCGCAGCGCGAACGCTCCCGTCGACGCAAGGTCGGTCGCTGCCACGATCACGTTACGGCTTCCCTCGATAACTTCACTCATGATTCCTCCCTCGCTGGGCGGGCATCCTACCGCTTTGTGCCGTCGCGCGTATGGGGAACTCGGTCAGCTGCGTGGCTCAGGCACTCCGGCGCGTCACACGCCGAAGAACGAAATCGCTGCCCAACGAGGCCCGGCTTGGCACTGGCAGACCTATGCGCGCTAGACATCGAGAGGCATGAAGGTGAGTTCGTTCCTCTGCTGGTTGCTGGTCGCGATCCTGAGCGTAGTCTGGGGCAGCTCGAAGGCCGCTCGCGCAGAGCCGGCGCCCCAGCACGTGCGAATGGCGATCACCGTCGACGATCTGCCCGCCGCGGGCAGCCCCGTGCCGGGCTGGAGCAAGGCGCGCATCTTGAACACGATCGCCGCGGTGTTGCATCAGCACGGCGTGCACGAGGTGGTCGGGTTCTTCAATGGCGCGAACATGGATGACGAACCGGCCACCGAGGCTGCGATTCACGCTTGGCTCCAGCGCGGCTTTCTGCTCGGCAACCACACGTTCTCGCACGTCAGCGCGGACGCAGTCGACGCCGGTGCGTTCGAGCGCGATATCGCCCGCGACCAGGCGCTGATCCTGGAGCTCGAGCAGCACCACGCTTCCGGCAGCACGTACTTCCGCTACCCCTACCTGGAGCGCGGTCAGGCGCGCGACGACGCACGCATCCGCCGCTACCTGGCCCAGCACAAGTATCGGGTGGCCGACGTGTCGGTCGACTTCGAAGACTGGGCGTTTTATGCCGCCTACGCGCGTTGCACGGCGCGCGGCGACACCGCTGCGCTCGCGGCGCTCGCCGACTCCTATCTCGGCTACGCGCTCAGCGAGCTCGATTGGTCCGTCGAGACGTTGCGCCGCATCCTCGGGCGGCCCGCCACGCAGGTCCTGTTGATCCACGCCAACATCATGACCGCGCAGCTGCTCGATCGGCTGCTCACCGAATATGAGCACGCGGGCGTGCAGTTCATCTCGCTTCGCGAGGCGCTCGACGACGGTGTGTACGCCCAGGCGCAGACCTCGCGCCACGGCGACACGACGCTGGTCGCAGCGCTGATTCGCGAACGCCACGTCCACGTGAGCAGCTACGTGCTCTTGCCGCAAGCGCTTCTGGACGCCCTCTGCCCCGAACCGGACGTCGCCCAGCCCGCGGCCAACACGCCCGACGCAGCGACTTAGCGCTCAGGCTTCGCCTCAGCGCAGCTCGAGCAGCTCCACTTCGAACAGCAGCGTCGCGTTGGGTGGAATGATGCCGCCGGCGCCGCGCGCTCCGTACCCGAGTTCGGGCGGGATGAGCAACGTGCGCTTGCCGCTGAGCTGAATGCCGACGATTCCTTCGTCCCAGCCGGCGATGACCTGACCGGCGCCGAGCTTAAACGAAAACGGCGAGCCTCGATCGCGCGAGCTGTCGAACTTGGCCCCTTTTGCTCCGTTCGTCCACAACCAGCCGGTGTAGTGCATGACGCAGGTCTGGCCGGCCTTCGCGGCCGCTCCTTGGCCCGGCGCCGTGTCTTCGTACCGCAAACCTGTTTGCGTGGTGATCATTGCGCGATGATAGCAACCAGCGCGCGCCGGCAGCGGGCCGAAACCGAACTGGCGCCGTTGAAATGGGAGCACACGGTGCGGCCGTGTGCTGGGTACGTGCTTAAGATCGCCGCTCGTCCACTCTTTCTCTCTCAGGGATGCTTGCATGGCGCATCCGAGGCTAAGCCAGCGCGGCGCCATGCCTCACATGGTCCGGGCCTGAGCCGGCTGAATAAGCTTCGCGGCGCGAGAGCAACCGGCGCGCGACGTTCTCGCTACCGAAGTGGCGCGTCGCACGCCATGCTCGGGCCCCCTGAAAAGAAGGAGCCCCGGATCATGACACGACGCTCCCTCCTCGCGGTCGCTCCGGCGGCGCTCATTTTGAGCGCTTGTACTGGCCGAGTGATCCAAGGTCTTCCGCTGGATGCAGGAGACGACGAGACGACGGCCGATCCCGCGACCGTGGTCCTCGACAGCGGCACGTACAGCCTCGATGCCGGTGCGCAGAGCGCGCGGCTCGACAGCGGCCTACGCGATGGAGGGCAGAGAACGGATGCGGATGGTCGCGATGCGGGTTCCGCGAATGCGTCGCCGACCCCGACGGCCGACGCGGGTGCGCAGACCCAGAGCGTCACGCGCGACCTCAGCACCGACAAGACCAAGTTCCTGGGCGAGCCGCGCTGCCCTGCGGCCGCGGCGTTGCTGTGCGACGACTTCGAAAGCGAGCAAGCCGGCGCAGGCCCGGACAGCGCGGTCTGGTCGACGTCGCTCGGGTATGTGCCGAACATCGATACCACCCGTGCGGCCCGAGGCTCGAAGTCACTGCACTTCCACGTAGAGGGAGGCGCGCCCGGCCACATCGAGGAGACGAAGACCTTTCCCGCCGCGAGCGATGTGCTGTACGGCCGAATGTTCGTGTGGTTCGGCGCGCTGCCAAGCGGTCCCGACATGGCTAAGTGGGCACTGGTGGCCGGAGCGCCCGCGGAGGGCGCCGAGGTTCGCGTGGGCGGCCAATATCTAGCCTCCGATGGCAATCACGACTTATGGGGCGTGGGCAGTAACTTCGGCAGCACCGGCGACTGGTTCCGGCCCGATCGCGACCCGCAGGGCGCTCCGCAGACGGGCGCTTGGATCTGCCTCGAGTGGCTCTTCAACGGCAGCAGCGACGAGATGCAAGTCTGGCTCGACGCCGTCGAGCAGCCGTCGCTCCACACGACGGCGACCGACTATCTCGAAGGTGACGAGATGGGTCAGATCTTCAACATCTCCAAGCTGACGAAGCTAGACATCGGCTGGTGGGCGTATGAGAGCGACACGGTTCCCTCGCCCATCGATGTCTGGATCGACGAGGTCGTCATCGATGACGAGCGCATCGGCTGCGTGCTCTGAGCGCGCTCACGCCGCTAGGTTTCGCCGAGCTCCGCATGCTTCCATGCTCGGCTATCCGGCCTGCGGATCTCAGTCGACCTTGTAGTAGTTCTGACGCCAGAAGGCGCACTCTTCGGTCCGGAAGTTCTCGAGGGTCTGCCATTGCGGGTCGAGCTGCAGGCGCTTGTCCGCGTCCGGCGCGAAGGCCGGCCAGGTCGCAGGCGCACCCGCGCCGTTCGGATCGCCGGTCTTGGCGAAGCGCGCCCAGTACGCATTCATCGCTTCGCCGACCTTTTCGCTGTCCGGATCCGGATTCGGCAGGTAAGGCGTGCCGAACACGTGGCTTATCTCGGACGCATGGCCCGCGTGGAAGATATCCGGCGCGAGACTCCAGGGCATGTTGAAGTTGTACATGAAGA
>CAZYWR010000193.1:0-11154 GCA_964651185.1 uncultured Polyangiales bacterium | reverse complement strand
CAGCCGCTCGCCGCAGCGGACGGCGACCGGCCTGTCCCACGTAGATCACGTGACGATCAACACCGCCACGATTCTGCCGCTTACGCTCTGGTTCCGCCATCTGCTGGGGCTCGAGCCCTATTGGGAGATCGAGTTCCACACGTCGGATGCGCGCGCGAGAGAGCAAACGGGTTCGGGCCTGAAGTCGGTCGCGCTGCGAGACCCTCACTCCGAGATCCGCTTCGCCCTGAATGAACCCAGGCGGCCGAACTTCCTGGCTTCGCAGATCGAGCTCTTCCGGCAGGATCATCGCGGGAGCGGCGTCCAGCACGTCGCCATTCATGTCGACCGCATCACGGACGTGGTCGGGAGCTTGCGCGCACGGGGCGTACGCTTCGCGCCCACGCCGCAAACGTATTACGAGCAGCTGCCCGCGCGCCTCGAGCGGGTCGGCGTGGGCCCGATCGGGGAGTCGCTCGCGACCTTGCGCGAGCTCGGAATCTTGGTGGATGGCAGCGGCAGGGGCCGCTACTTGCTGCAGATCTTCATGGAAGACGACGCGGCTTTTTTGGGCGGGCGCGATCGGAGTCCGTTCTTTCTCGAGCTCATCGAGCGCAAGGGATGCCCCGAGTTCGGCGCGGGGAACTTTCGTGCTCTGTTCGAGAGCATCGAAGCGGCGCAAAGCGCGCGCGTGACGGCGCCATGATGCGGCTCGCATGGGATGAGGAGGCGATGACGTCTTTGTCTGCCTCCCTCGAGCGCGGCGGGCCGAACGTCGACGGCCTCCAAGCGGAGCACCTCGAGCGAGCCCTCTACGGCGCGGCACGCGAATTCTTGGCGCGCCCGGGGAAGGCGTTTCGTGCGCGCCTGATCGAAGCCTGCTTTCGGCTGGTAAGCCGATCGGACGAATCCGTTCCAAGCGCGGCCCTCGAGGCCATCGAGCTGCTCCATGGGGGATCGCTGATCGTCGATGACATTCAAGATGACGCGGATGTCCGCCGGGGGGCACCGGCCCTTCACCGCGCCATCGGCGCGCCGCGCGCGCTGAATACCGGTAATTGGCTCTATTTCGTCGCGCTCTCCCGCCTCGATGAACTACCGCTGGGGGACGAATCCGCGCGCGAGTTGACCCGCGCGGCACACCAGTGTCTGCGGCGCTGCCACGAAGGTCAGTCGCTGGATCTGTGGTTGCGAGCCGGTGAGGTAAGACGCGCGGAGTTCGCCTCGCTCGTGCACGTAGTAAGTCTGCTGAAGACGGGCGCCCTGACCGGTTTCGCGGCGCGCCTCGGCGCGACGCTCGCGCACGCCTCCACACACCAGCTCGCGTTGCTGACGAGGTTCGGGCAGCACGTGGGGGTAGCGTTGCAGATGCTCGACGATCTCGGATCGTTCGTGTGCGAAAGCCGGTACCACAAGGCGCTCGAGGACCTGCGCCAGCAGCGCATGAGTTGGGTCTGGTCGTGGGCGAGCGAAGTCTTGGACGAGGTCAGGTACAAGCATTTCCTGCGACAGCTTTCGCGAGAACCCGAATGGGGAGCGCTCCGGGCGGGTCTGGCCGAGACCACGGAGCGGCTCGGACGCGCGCGCGTTCGTGCGTTGCTCGCACAGGCAGAACACGAGCTCCGCTCGGCCTTTACCCCCGGCCACGCGCTCGAGGCCGTGCATCTCGAGCTCACACGCCTGGAGAAGAGCTACGGGTGAACCGGTCTAAACCCCAGGGTTAAGAACCGGCTTCCAATCCTCTGGTCGCAGAGCTCGGCTCGGGCTCGGCGGTGGTCATCTCATCGCCGCGGGCCTCGGACCTGGCGATGCGCTCGCCCGTCGCGTACTTGTAGTACACGCCAAAGAGTGCAGCGGTGTAACCGTACCAGGCGAGATCTTCGATCGGGACGCCCGCGACAAAGACGCCTGAAAGCCTGGGCAAGTCCCAGGCGGCGGCGATGAATCCCGGCGCCAGCCATTCCATCAACCAGTAACACGGCAGCGAAGTCACGACCGCGAGCAGCGCAGTCACCAGCGCAGGAAAGATGAGATCGGGCCGGACGACGAAAATACAGAGCAGCGCCAGCGCCGCGGCGATCGCGCAGGCCGTGAAAGAGTGCAGCCCGGCCAGCGACACCAGCAGGAACGGTAAGGCGAAATCGACGGCCAGAGGGAGGACGGCGAGCAGACGACTCGGCGCGCTCCCAGGCGCCAGACGGCGGCGAAATGCGATTGGATAGAAAGTTGCGAACACACCGCCCGTGCCGATCGCGTAGAGCACGTCTTCGAGCCCGACCACCGTGCCGGTGATGGTCGGCGGGCGCCACCAATCGCGAGTCCACAAGAAGTACTCCTGAGGCAGCCCCATGATGATGGGAAGGATGCTCATCGTCCACATTTCGCGGCGAAGGTCCTTGCGCAGGCGATAAAACAACAACCACAGACCGATGTTGAACAGAGCGCCGGCGAGATAGCAGAAAACGTACGAGCTCGTCATGTAGACCCTCCGTTGCCCCAATCGGGACGCACGCTGACGGCGAGCGACCGACGAGCCGGCCAATCCTCAGCATTCGCAGAAGCAACGAACGCCGCCATCACTGCAGTCGCGAGCCGTCGCGGTGGAGAGTGGCACCGAACGGGTCAGACCGGCAACGACCTTCGTCGAGCGAAAGCCACGCGTCCAGCATGACGCGTGCACGCGCCGCGCAGCGCGTCCGAGCGCCGCGTCAAGCGGACATGTCGAGCGCGACTTTGACGCCGTCGGGCTGACGTTCGAAGAAGATGGATGAGGAGCTCACCGGGCGGCGCACCGGTGGAGCGCGCTCTTCGAGCGCGAGCGAATCTGTCTGCTTGGGGACCGTAAGCGCCTTCATGGTCTCGCCTTGCGCGACGTCCAAGCGGCGCCACCCGGGCGCGTGGTGCGCGACGGCTCCACACGGTGGCTCGCCGGGTTCTCGCCCACGTTGGACAGCGTGACGGCGGCGTCGACCAGCGCCAGGTGCGAGAACGCCTGCGGGAAATTGCCCACCATGCGCCGCGCGCTCGGGTCGTACTCTTCCGCGAGCAGCCCCACGTCGTTGGCCAGCGCGATCAACCGCTCGAACAGCGAGCGCGCTTCGTCGACACGGCCCTGCATGACGCGATTGCTGACCAGCCAGAAGCTGCAAGCCAAGAACGCGCCCTCTCCTTCCGGCAGCCCATCGAGCTCGGAGCGCGTGCGGTAGCGGCGCACGAAGATCTCGTCGTACACCAGCTCGCGCTCGATCGCCGCGACCGTGCTCACGACGCGCGGATCGTTCGCAGGCAGAAAGCCGACCAGCGGCATGAGCAGCAGACTCGCGTCGAGATCTTCGCTGCCATAGAACTGCGTGAAAGCATCGCGCGCGCGCGAGAAGGCACGCTCGCACACGTCGCGATGAATCTCATCGCGCAGCGCGCGCCAGCGATCGATCGGACCATGGCGCCCGAACTGCTCCACGCTGCGGATCGCGCGATCGAACGCCACCCACGCCATCACCTTCGAATGGGTGAAGTGGCGGCGCGGGCCCCGGATTTCCCAGATGCCTTCATCAGGCTGGTTCCAGGCGTGCTCCAGGAACGCGAGCAGGTGCGTCTCCAGCGCCCAACTCGCGGTGTTCTCGAGCCCCGCTTGACGGCACTGAAACATCGCGTCCATCAGCTCGCCAAACACGTCCAGCTGGAGCTGCGTGTGGGCGGCATTGCCGATGCGCACCGGACGTGAGCTCTCGTAGCCGGGCAACCAAGGCAGCTCGATCTCCGTGAGCCGGCGTTCGCCGCCGATGCCGTAGATGACTTGCGCCTCGGCGGGGCTGCCCGCGACGGCGCGCAGCAGCCAGTTGCGCCAGGCCGCCGCTTCATCGCCATAACCGGCCACCAGCAGCGCATAAAGGGAGATGGTCGCGTCGCGCAGCCAACAAAAGCGATAGTCCCAATTGCGCGTGCCGCCGAGCTGCTCTGGCAGCGACGTCGTGGGCGCAGCGACGATGCCGCCGGTCGGTCGATACGTGAGCGCCTTGAGCGTCAAGAGCGAGCGCTGCACCTCGTCGCGATAGTCGCCGCGGTAGGTGGATTGCTTGGACCAAGCTCGCCAGCTCTCTTCCGTGGCGGCGATCGCCGCCTCGGCGGACATCGGCGCGCGTTCGGGCAGGTGAGAGGGCGCGTGCGTGATCGTGAACGGAAGGCGCTCTCCAGCGCGCACTTCGAACTCGGCGAAGGTCTTCAGGTTGCGGCCGTAGGTGTGGACCTGCGTGTAGAGGCGCACCACCTCGGGCCCGGCGATGGCGCGCAGGTGCGTCGCCTCCCGCGTGACCCAGGGCACGCGACTCCCGTAGTCGAAGCGCAACACGAGCTCCATGCGCATGGCCACCACGCCCGAACGCCCCTCGACGAGGCGCACCAGCTCGTTCGGCGCGTGATCGGTGAACAGCATGCAATCGATCAGCGCGACCGTGCCGGTCTCGGTCTCGAACACGGTCTCGAGGACGAGCGTGTCAGGACGGTAGCGACGCTCGACGCGCTTGACCGGCGCATGCGGCGCGATCGTCCAGTGACCGTGGTCGGGCGTGCCCAAGAGCGCTGCAAAGCAGGCCGCAGAGTCGAAGCGCGCGGGACACCACCAATCGATGGCCCCGCCCTTACTCACGAGCGCCGCGCACCGGCAATCCCCGATGAGCGCGTAGTCCTCGAGCCGCACGTTCGCTTTGGTAAACACTCGCTTCCCCTACGAAAGAGCGGCGGAAGTGCGCGGGAAATTCGCCCCAGCATAGGACGTGAAGGCCGCGCGCCGCCGTTTGCCTACACAGCGAACCGCGCAACGTCCCTTACCGACCGTCTGCAGACGCTCTGCTCGCGAGCTTCCCGGCGCATGGTGGGAGCCGCGACGCGGCTGCTGCTCACCCGCATCCTCGCATGGACCAGGACGGGCGCTCCACGGCGATCGCGTTCGGCTACGACGAGCGTGGTTTTCGCTACCGGGCGCCGATCTTTGCGAGCCGCTCGGGCGTGCGCGCGATGAGGGAGATCGAGGCTGCGTCCGAGGGGGGCGCGGCCCTGCCGGGCTCGCTCACAGAGCAGTGAAATGAGCCGGCTCGGTCGTGCGTTCCAGCGTTGACACATGCAAAATGATGGCCATTTTGGTGGGCGTACGCAGGGGCGGTCGCACACCAAATCGTGGTGAGCGATACGTAAGCGCGGTCAAGGCAGAAGATGAAAACACACGTCGAAGCGCGCGCCGCTGCGCGCGAACGAAAGCTCCAGGCGCAAACGGTCCGAGCGCGCGCGTCCGCGCGCTCGCCGAGCGAACGGGATCCGCGCGCGCCCCAGCGCGCCGGGGACGCCGCCGGCGAGGACACTTTTCAGCAATATCTCGGCGATTTGGGGGCCTACTCGCTCTTGAACGGGCCCGAAGAGCTGGCGCTCGGGCGCGAGATCGAGGAGGGAGAGATCGCACATTGGCGCGCCCTCCTGGCGCGCCCGGACGCGCTCGACCCGATTTTGTGCGGCATCGAGGGACAGCTGGCGAGCCCGCCCGAGCTCGAACAGCTGCGCAAGCTCGCGAGCAAGGGGACGCGCGCGATTGCGGCCACCCCGCGCTGGCAGCGCGCGGTCGACAAAGCCGCGCGCGCGCTGCGCGAGGCAGACCAGTCGCGGGTCGGGCTGGCGCGCGCGGACGCGCTGGTGCGCGCGCGCTTCACTGCGCAGCGCGGCGTGAAGCGTTACCTCAGCACCGTCGACGGCGCCCGCCGCGCGCACGAAGAGCCCAAGAACCGCCTGGTCACCGCGAACCTGCGCCTGGTCGTGTCGATGGCGCGCCGTTACAACCAGAAGCTCATGCCGCTCGCGGATCTCGTGCAAGAGGGCAACCTCGGACTTCTGCGCGCAGCGGAGCGCTTCGACCACCGCCGTGGCCTACGCTTCAGCACGTACGCGAGCTGGTGGATTCGGCACGCACTGAACCGCGGCCTGTCCGATCGCGGACGGCTCGTGCGTGTGCCGGTGCACGCCCTCGACGACATGCAGCGCATCGGGCGCGCGACCGGCCCGGTCTTCGCGCAAACCGGCGAGATGCCGGACTTGGCCGAGCTCGCGCAGCGCACGGGCCTGCCCGAAGAGCGCCTCTCGCCGCTGCTCCAACTCGAGCTCGGACGCGTGCCGATGTCGCTCGATCGCAAGCTCGGCGACGACAGCGACGCGACCGCGCTCGACATGTTGCCGGCGGACGAAGAGCCCGCCGGGGAGCTACTCGACGCCGCGAGCTGGCAAGCCGAGGCCGAACAGCTGCTCGCTACCCTGCCCTCGATCGAAGCCGCCATCCTGCGCTACCGTTTCGGGTTCGAAGGGGGCGAGGAGTTGACGCTGCGCGAGATCGGCGAGAAGTACAACTTGTCGCGCGAACGCATCCGCCAACTCCAAGAGCAGGCGCTGCTCAAGCTGCGGCTCGAGCTCGCGAAGCGGCGCGGGGTCTGGGAGCACAACGGCGACCGCGCCGCCTAGAGCTCATGTCGACGGCGGGCGCGGCGGGCGCAATGCTTCGCTCATGCGTGCTTTCGTTCTGCGAGTTCCCGCCGCCATCGAAACGAGCCCGCTCGCCCAGGAAGAGCTGCCCACGCCCGAGCCCGGCCCGCGGCAGCTGCGCATTCGCGTCCACGCGTGTGCGGCATGCCGCACCGATCTGCATGTGATCGAAGGCGAGCTCGCGCAGCAGCTCGCCCCGGTGACGCCCGGCCACCAAGTGGTCGGGACAGTCGACGCCATCGGCGCAGAGGTCGACCCGGCGTGGCTCGGCGCCCGAGCGGGCGTCGCCTGGCTGCACGCGACCTGCGGCGTGTGCCGATTCTGCCGGCGCGGCGCCGAGAATCTGTGCGAGCGCGCCACGTTCACGGGCTACACGGAGCAGGGCGGATACGCCGAACACGTGCTCGCGCAGGCGGACTTCGTCTATCCGCTCCCGCAGCGGCTCAGCGATGAGCAGGTCGCTCCGCTCTTGTGCGCCGGCATCATCGGGTATCGGGCGCTGCGCCGCACCGAGCTCGCCAGTTGGGCGGGCGCGCGCCTCGGCATTTATGGTTTCGGCGCCGCCGGCCACATCGCCATTCAGCTGGCGCGCGCGCGGGGCGCGGAGGTGTACGTGGCCACGCGCGAGGCCGTGCATCGCGAGCTGGCCCGCGAGCTCGGGGCTACCTGGGTGGGCGGCACGGTGGAGCGACCGCCGGTTCCGCTCGATGCCGCGGTCGTGTTCGCCCCCGCAGGCGAAATCGTGCCGGCGGCGCTCTCGCATCTCGATCGCGGCGGCACGTTGGTGCTCGGCGGCATTCACATGAGCGACATCCCGGCCATGCCTTACGCGCTGCTCTACGGCGAGCGCACGCTGCGCAGCGTCGCCAACAACACGCGCGAAGACGGGCGCGCCTTCCTCGAGGAGGCCGCGCAAGCCGGCGTGACCACGCACGTCACGGTCTACCCGTTCGATCAGGTGAACGAAGCGCTCCAGGCGCTCAAGCGCGGGGTCCCGGGCGCCGCGGTGGTGCGCATCCAACCGGCATCCGGCTTTTCTTTATAATCATATCCTCTTCGCGCGACGGTGCGCTGCGACCTTGCGTCCGCGCAGCGCGCGCGCCGCAGCCGCCTGACGCGGCACACGACGCGTGGACGCGGGCGCATGGAAGGCGCGTCCGAGGCGGAGATCCCGCGCACGCCGGCTTGCGCGCGCGGCGGGCGGTGCAAAGCACGCTGGCGTGGCGGTCGCGGAAGCGAGCACCAGCCGCTTGGCGCGCCGGCTCGGCACCTTCGACGCCGTCGTGCTCGGGCTCGGTGCGATGATCGGAGCCGGCGTGTTCGCCGCCGTGGGGCCGGCCGCGCGCGCAGCCGGAAACGGTCTGCTGCTCGGGCTCGCGCTCGCGGCGCTGGTCGCATACTGCAACGCGACCTCTTCGGCCGAGCTCGCCGCACTCTATCCCGAATCGGGCGGCACTTACGTCTACGGCCGCGAGCGCCTGGGCCCGCTCTGGGGCTTCCTCGCTGGCTGGGCGTTCGTGGTCGGCAAACTCGCGAGCTGTGCGGCCATGGCGCTGACGTTCACGAGCTACGCGGCTCCCTCCCCTGCACTCGCGCGACCGCTCGCGCTGCTCGCGGTCGCGGCTTGGACCGGGATCAACTACCTCGGTGTGCAGAAGACGGCGTGGGCCACGCGCGCGATCGTCGTCGCGGTGATCGCCGTGCTCGCGCTCACGATCAGCGCAATCTGGCTCGGCGGCGCGGCGGATCTCGCGCGCGTCTGGCCGCTAGGCAGCGCCACGGCGCACGGCGTGTTGCAATCCGCTGGCATCTGGTTCTTCGCGTTCGCAGGCTACGCGCGACTCGCCACGCTGGGCGAGGAGGTCATCGATCCAGAGCGCACCATTCCTCGCGCGATTCCACTCGCCCTGGGGCTCACCCTGCTCCTCTACGTCGCGATCGCCGTGAGCGCGCTGGCGGGGGCGGGGGCGGCAGTGCTCGCGGATGCGCGGGCGCCGCTCGCGGCCGCGGTGGAGGCGGGCCGCTGCGCTTGGCTCTCGCCGCTCGTACGCGTAGGCGCGGCGCTCGCGTCGCTAGGCGTCTTGCTCTCGCTCATCGTCGGCGTCAGCCGGACCGTCTTTGCGATGGCGAGCCACGGCGACTTGCCGGTCTTCTTCGCGATCGTGCACCCACGCTACCGCGTGCCTCACCGCGCTGAGCTCGGCGTCGGCGCGATCATTGCCAGCGTGGTCGCGCTCGCAGATCTACGCGCCGCGATCGGATTCAGCTCGTTCGCGGTGCTCCTCTACTATGCGATCGCAAACGCCGCCGCTTGGACGCTCTCGCCACACGAGCGGCGCTGGCCACGCTGGCTCGCGGGACTCGGCTTGTGCGGCTGCCTCACGCTCGCCTTCGCGCTTCCCCTGCGCGCAATCTGCGGCGGGGCGAGCCTGCTGGCTTGCGGCGTACTCGCGTACTTCATCTGGCATCACGTGTTGCCGCTGCGGGCACGAAATTGACGCTGCGCGCGGCGCGGGCACGGCCCATGCAGACCCATGCAGACGATGTCGGAGCAGCTTCTGTTCGTTGGAGAGGACTGGATGGCCACCATGCCGGAGGGGAAAGCGCCGGACCGGCGCAGCGCCGAGGAGCTCCCGCTCACGGAGCTCTTGGCAGAAGACTTTCGCACGCACGGGCGCGATCCCTTGTCCCCTGGGTTTTGGGCCGTCGCGGCCCATCGCCTCGGGTCCCGGGCGGAACGAGCGCCGCGTAAGGGTGTCCGGCCTCCACTGCGGCTCAGCCATAAGGTGTTGGCGACCGCGGTCGATTGGATCTGGGGCATACACATTCCGGTGCGCACACGGCTCGGCCGGCGTGTCCATATCTGGCACTTCGGCTCCATGTTGCTGAACGCGCGCTCGATCGGCAACGACGTGCATCTGCGCCATGCCACGACCTTTGGTCCGCTGCGCGCAGTGAACGCCGATCGCCTCGAGGCGTTGCCGGTGATCGAGGACGCGGCGGACATCGGCTCGGGAGCGTGCGTCATGGGTGCGGTGGTCGTCGGACGCGACGCCAAGGTGGGGGCCAACACGGTCGTGGTCGAGTCGGTCCCGCCGGGCAGCACCGTGTTCGGGGTCCCCGCCCGGGTGATCGTCACGTGACCACCATCGATATCTTGCCGCTCGACGCCGCCTCGCTCGAGGCAGCTTTGCCGCGCGGCGAGCGCGACGCCAACCCGCCCGGCTGCAGTCTGTTCGCGCTGCTGGCAGAAGACTTCGAGACCTACGGGCGCGATCCGCTCGCGCCCGGCTTCTGGGCCGTGGCAGTGCATCGCTTCGGCAATTGGCGCATGGGCGTGCCAAAGCCGCTGCGCGCGCCGCTCACGGCGGCTTACCGCGCGGCCTTTCACGCCGTGATCGCGCTCTGGGGGATCGACCTGCCGTACAACGTGAAGATCGGCAGACGCCTGCGCATCGAGCATCACGGCTGCGTGCTCATGGGCGCGCGCGAGATCGGCGATGACGTCATCATTCGCCACTGGGTCACGATGGGGCTGCGGCAGCGCGGCACCCGCGCTTCGCCCAAGATCGGCAATCGTGTGGAGATCGGCCCGGGCGCTTGCATCGTGGGAGGGGTCGAGATCGGAGACGACTGCGTGATCGGCGCGAACACAGTGGTCGCTCACAGCCTGCGCCCCGGCACCATGTTACTCGGTATCCCTCCGCGCCGGATCGACCCTACCGAGCTGCAGGCCGCTGCGAAGGCCAATCACGCGGTTGGCTGACGCCGAGTCAGGCCGAAAGACCGCGCGGCGCCCGTCAGCTCGAATGAAGGGCGCGCTCCGCCGCAGGCGCAGAGAGCAAGAGCAACACGTCGTTGAAGGTCTGAGCCGCGACGAAGTGTTCGTCCGACACCTTGGTCTTGAGTACGCGCTCGATCTCGAACACGATCTCAGCTGCTCGAAACGAGTCCACATTCAAATCGTCGCGTAAGTGCGCGTCTAGGGGAAAGTCGCTCCGTACCTCCGCGATACGCGCGATGATGTCTCTCAGCACCTGTTCCATGTGTCTATCCCTCGGTGTGCCCGTCGAGCCGGACGTACAGGAGCATGGACGCGAGGATGTCCGCTCCGCCCGTACGCGGCGCGATTACCGCTCGACGACGAGCCTGAAGTTCTTGAGCCGACGTGAATTTGCGCGACAGCTTCGGTCTGCACCTAAGTTCGTCGGCGGACACAAATGGCGACGCAATCGGTCCTTCCCCAGAGCGCAGCCGAGAATTGCTCGAGTCCGCCGGTGGCGTACGCGCTCCTGCGCAAGCGCAATTTGGGGGCTGGTCCGGCGCTCTGCTACGATGATCGAAGTGATGGCGCGCGCGGGTTCGGCATGAGGGCGTTCGCAGCGGAACGCTTACGAACCCGGATAGCGCTGTTGCGGCTCGCCGGCGCGCTCGGCCCAGCGCTGACGAGCGCCAGCATGCGCCGTCTCGCGCGCGGACCCGCGCAGCCAGGTTGGACCGTGCTTTACGAGCTTGCCATGACGACGCTGCGCACCGTCGTGCGCACCGACGCGCAGGCTGCGACCGCGCTGCTCCGCCGGCTGGTAAGCCCCATGCCGCGTTCGCTGGCCGGCCGGGTCCGCCTCGCGCGCGCTGAGCTCGGCGGGCGGCCGGTCGAGA
>CAZYWR010000192.1:0-1973 GCA_964651185.1 uncultured Polyangiales bacterium | reverse complement strand
CCGCCGCGCGCAGCACGCGCAGCGGGCCCTCGGCGAGCTCCTGGATCGGCTCTTCCGCGTGCAGGCTAGGGGGCCGGACGCCCGCCTCCAGGGCGGCGAGCACCTTGAGCAGGGCCGCCGCGCCCGAGGCCGTGATCAAATGGCCGAGGTTCGACTTGAGCGATCCGACCGGGAGGTCCTGTACGCCCTCGAAGACGGCGCGCATGCTGCGCGCCTCAGTCGCGTCGCCCACCGGCGTTCCGGTCGCGTGGCACTCCACGAGCGAGATATCGCGCGGCGAGAGCCCGCTCATCGCGTAGGCGGCGCGCATGGCTCGCACCTGACCCGCCTCGCTCGGGGCGAGCAGCCCGCGACCTCGGCCGTCGTTCGAGAGCCCGACGCCACGGATTACGCCCAAGATGCGATCCCCCGCGCGCTCGGCGTCCGACAGCCGCTTGAGCGCGACCATGGCCGCGCCGTGCGCCGCCACCAGGCCGTCGGCCGCGCGATGGAATGGGCGACTCTGGCCCGTCGGGCTCTCGGCCGAGAGCGCGGTGAAGCCGAGGTGGAGGAACAGGCTCTCCACGTGGTTCACGCCTCCGGCCAGCGCGATCTCGGCGCTGCCGTCCTGCAACCTGTCGCAAGCGAGCTTGATGGCGTACAGGGACGACGCGCAGGCCGCGTCGAGGGCGAAGCCGCCGAGGCCGAAGCCGAGCGCTCTCGCGGCGAGCTGCGCGGGCAAGCCCGACATGAAGCGGTTTCGCGGATCGGCGCCGCCGCGCCCGGCGCGGCCCTCCCAAGTCTCGAACGCGAGCTCGATGAGCGCAGGCACGGGGTAGCTGAGGTTCCCGAGCACCACCACCCCGCGCGGATGACGGGTGCCATCCTCGACGCCTGCGCTGCGCAGCGCCTCGCGGGAGGCGTGCAGCGTCCACAGAAACACGGGATCGAGCCCGGCGCAGGCGAGGTCGAACCCGCGCGGATCGAAGACGAGCTCGACGCCGCGCCCGTTGCCGCCGTGCTCGCTGCCGATCTCGCCCCTCAGCTTCTGGCGCGCGAGCCCGTCAGGCACGCGCCACTCTCCCGCCGGGACGCGGGAGATGGCAGAACGCCCCTCGCGGACCAAAGTCCACAGCTCCGTCGGAGAGAACGCACCGGGCAGCACGCAGCCCTGCCCCACGACGGCGATCGGCAAAAACGGCCGCATGTCAGGTCGCCACGGTGCCGCTCGGGACGACGAACATCTCGACGCCGACGAGATCGAGCACCGGCTCGCCGCTCTCTCCCGTCAGGACCACGTCACAGAGCAGGCCCTCGCTCGTGCGGCGTCGCTCGGTCAGATCGCACCGCAGCGAACCTCGGCTGCGACTCGAGCGGCAGATCACTTGCTCGATGCGCATCGGCAGGCTCGGCCCGGCGCCGCCATGGAGCCCGAACAACATGGCGAGCTGCAGGGCCCCGTCGAGCGCGGCGGGCTCGCAGCGCCAGCGGCCGCTCCAGCCGGCGTCGAGCGTGCTCAGCAGGGTGGCCTGCGCGTGCTTGTCCGAGATGCCGTCGACGCTGCGCAGCACTTGGAAGTCCTGGCCGTGAAAGAGCGTCGCGGGACCGTAGAGCTCCGAGCTCTGCCAGGGGCTCGCGGCGAGCGCGCGCCGCGCCGGGGAGGTGCGCGAGGGCGCGGCCGAGCCGGGATCGAGCGTCGCCGCGTACCTCAATGCTCCGCGCTCGTCGCGCAGCTCGAGCGCGACGTGGCCCCCCGCGGGGGGATGGGCGACCAAGCGGAAGCGATCGCCCGCGTCGGTGAAGTAACCGGACAGGACGACCCCGCGCAGCACCCTGAGATCGCGGATCTGAATGGAGCGTCGATCGACGTGGAGCGGCTGGACGAGCCGCGCGAACCACTCGAGCACCACCGCCACCGGCAAGACGACGTTGCCTTGGATGCGGTGGCTCGCGAGTTGTGGCCAGCTGCGCTCGTTCACCACCACGTCTGCCTG
>CAZYWR010000191.1:0-2311 GCA_964651185.1 uncultured Polyangiales bacterium | reverse complement strand
GGGGCCGGCCGACCGCGGCGTAGCAGGCGGGTCGTGCTCGGGCTGAAGCAAGAGCCGCAGCGACTCGCCTTGAATGACCCCGTCGATCACACCGTCTGCAGACAGCGCTTCGACCAACACTTCCCGTCGCCGGCCGCTTATCCCGGTCAGGCGGAAGACCCGACCTGCCACGCGACACGTCAGCTCGCGCGGCGGCCCGTCGAACAAGAGCTGACCTTCGTTCAGGAGCAGCACCCGATCACAGCCCTCGGCCTCGTCGAGGTACGCCGTCGACCAGACCACGCCCACGCCTTCTGCTTTCAGCCGGCTCACCATGCGCCAGAGCTCGCGACGTGAGAGCGGGTCCACGCCCACGCTGGGCTCGTCGAGCAGCAAGAGTTGCGGCTTCTGCAAGAGCGCACAAGCGAGCCCGAGCTTCTGCTTCATGCCGCCCGAGAGCTTGCCTGCGAGCCGGTCCGCGAAGCGCGCGAGGTCCGTGAACGACAGCAGCTCGTCGAACACGCTCCGCCGTTCGCTCGCCGGAAGGCCCCGCAGGTCTGCATACAAATTCAGGTTTTCGTAGACCGCCAGATCTTCGTACAGACCGAAGCGTTGCGGCATGTAACCGATCGCCGCCTGGATGCGGCGTGCCTGCTTGGACGGGTCGAGGCCGAGGACGGTGAGCCCGCCTCGATCGGGCGCGAGCAAGCCCGTCATCATCCGCATCAAGGTGGTCTTGCCGGCGCCGTCCGGACCGACCAGGCCCGTGATCGCGCCGGCCTCGATCCGCCCCGAAATGCGATCGAGCGCAGGCCGCTCCGCGCCGAAGCGCTTCTGGACATCGCGCAGCTCGACCAGCGCCTCCACGCTCACTCTCCGCGCGCCAGAGGCCGCCGATCGCCGGTCCGATGCGCCGCATTCGCGACGCGTACCGTGACCGGCATCCCTTGACGCAGACTCTCGTCCGGATCGTCCACGATGACGCGCAGGCGGTAGACGAGGTCGGTCCGGAGCTCCGGCGTCTCGACCGACTTCGGCGTGAACTCCGCGACCGGAGAGATGAAGCCGATGCGCCCCCGCTGCGCGCGCTTCGGCGCGCTGTCCGAGGTCACCTGCACCTCCATGCCCGGATGGATGCGCCCGAGTTGCGGCTCGGCGACGTACGCACGAATCCAGACGGGTCGCGTGAGCGAGAGCTGATACACCACATCGCTCGGCCCTACGATCGCGCCCGGTTCGCGCACGCGCGATAGCACTACGCCGTTCGAAGGCGCGAGCAGGCGCGTGTCCGCGAGCGCCGTCTCGGCCGTCGCGAGGCGTGCCCGGGCCGAATCCAGGCTGGCGCGCGCGGCCTCAATATCTTCGGGCCGCGTGCCCTCGTGCAAGAGGCGGAGCTCTTCGCTAGCCGACGCCACGCGCGCCTCGGCCATGTCGCGCGCCGCGCGC
This sequence comes from uncultured Polyangiales bacterium, assembly GCA_964651185.1. GTDB lineage: Bacteria > Myxococcota_A > Polyangia > Polyangiales > DASUME01 > DASUME01. Next base: position 886 of record CAZYWR010000191.1, on the reverse strand, counting down.
GCGTCGTCGAGCGTGGACTCTGCGTTGGCGCCGCTCTCTCGCAACGATGCCACGCGCTCGTACGACTGGCGCGCGTTGGCGAGCTCGGCTTTGCGCTCGTTCAGGCGCGCGCGCGACTCTCGGATCTCGGCCGGTCGCGGGCCGCGCACCAGCTTATCGACCAGCGCGCTCTGCTGCGCGACCTCCGCTTGGGCCGCCTGCACCTGGTCCTGATAGGGGCGCGCGTCGAGCTCGGCCAAGAGCTCGCCCGCCCGCGCGCGGTCGCCCTCCTCGAGCTTCATGGCGGCGACGCGCCCGGCCACGCGAAAGCCGAGATCGACCTGCCGAATGTCGACGTTGCCGTACAGCGTGAGCTGGTCGTCCGCCTTGCGATGCGCGTGCCGCAAAAAGAAGAAGAGGCCTACGCCGATCGCTGTCAGCGCCAACACCAGCGGAACGGCGACGCGGAGGATGCGCTTCGCCATGATGGCCTCTCGGTCTCGGCGCCGCTCCCGCCGTCGATCGTACGCACGGGACGTTGGCGATCGCGAGCACGCCTCGCATTCGCACGGCTAGCCTGGGTCGAACTGGAAGCGAGGTCTATGCCAGTGACACTTCACGAAGTTGGACCGGTCACATTCCGGCGCCCCAAAAAGGCCAAGTCGGCGGGTTTGGTGTGCTGCTGAGGTGTGGCGCGGCTCGACAGCGGGGCGAGCTACCCCGGCGCACCTCGGAAGCGGGACATATTGCTTTGCAAAGCCGGCTGGCGCAGTTTTGGGGGCCATGGCGAGCTCCTCTGGATTTCCGAGCAACGGGCCCGTCGCCGTGGTGACCGGCGGCGGGCAGGGCATTGGCCGCGCGATCGTCGAGCGGCTGGTGGCCGACGACTATCGGGTAGCCATCTTCG
>CAZYWR010000190.1:0-1568 GCA_964651185.1 uncultured Polyangiales bacterium | reverse complement strand
GCCGAGTTCTACGTAGTCGTGCCCAAGCCGACAGCTGCGTTGATTTGGGTCTGGGCGGCAGTGGTGATGGCCACGTCGCTCTGGGCGTTCGCGCCACTCCTGCGCCGCGACCGTGGTGCGCGCGCTTGGGCCCTGGGGATGTTCGGTTCGCTCGTGCCGGCGGCTGCGGCGGAGCCACATAATCGCCAGCTCGTCTTCGCGAGCTTCGGCGCCATGGCGCTTTTGGCCCAGCTCTGGCGCGCGTACGCCTGCGCCGATCGAGCGCACGCTGGTGACGAGCGCGCGCGGCCGACAGCGTCCAGTGACCTTCCGGGCTCGAAGCGAGCGCTGATCGGCGCGAGCGAAGACATGTCGCAGGGCGCGCGCGCGAGGGAAGGGCTAGCGCGCGGCGCGTTCGCCGGCGCGAGCGAATGGATGAGAGAGCGCGTGGGCGCCGCGCTGATCGCGTTCCGGCTGCTGGTGTCCCCGCTGCTCATGCCCCTGAGCACCGCGTCCATCGCGCTCACCGCGCCCATGCACATCGGCGCGGCGTCGATCGGTGACGAGGTCGCGGGCCGAGATCTCATTCTGGTCACCGCGCCCGAGTACTTCTCGGTGCGCATGGTGCAGCTGATGAAGCGCGTCCGCGGGCTGCCGCTCCCCCGACGGATCCGCGCCATCTCTTGCGAGCCGCAGCCCATCACCGTGCGGCGCACGGACGCGCGCACGCTCGAAGTGCGCTTCGAAGGCGGCTTGTTGAGCCGCCCGATGTCCGATCTGCACCGCGATCGCAGGCTCGCGATGCCACCGGGCACCCGAGTGCGCGTATCGGGGTTCGCGGTCGAGGTGCTGAGCACGACCGCGGATGGCCGGCCGGAGCTCGTGCGCTTCGTCTTCGACGTCCCGCTCGAAGATCCGCAATTGGCGTTCTTTCGCTGGGACGAGCGGCGCTTCGTGCCTTTCCGTCCGCCCGCGCTCGGCCGAGAGGTCGTCCTGCCCGGGGCCAAGCCGCGCCTCGGGTTGCGTTGAGCGCCGCGAGCGCGCGGCCGATACGTCCGCTCAACGGCGCAACGAGAGCGGTAGCCGCAAGCAGAAGCTCGTCTGGCCGACGTCGGAATGAGCGAGCACCTCGCCGCCGTGCGCACGCGCGATCTCGCGCACGATGTGCAGGCCGAGACCGATCCCGTCGCTTCGACCCTCGCCGCGCACGAAAGGCGCGAACAGCCGCTCCAAACGTTCGGGTGGGATGCGTTCGGCGCTATTGTGGACGGCCACCTCCACCCAGCCTTCATCGACCGGGGCAAGGCGCAGCGCGACCCAGCCCGTGCCGTGCTTGACGGCATTGCCGAGCATGTTCGCGAGCGCCTGCTGCAGGCGCGCGGCGTCCCACTCGCCGATCACGCCGGGGTAGATGTCTCGCGAAATGGCGACGTCCGGGAAGGTGACCTGCACGTCCTCGATCGCCTCCTGACAGAGCGCGCTCAAGTCGACGCGCGCGGGCGTGTGCCCGAAGTGCGGCACCGCCGCGCGCGCGCATTGGAGGAGGTCTTCGAGGAGGCGCACCATGCGCCCGGCGGCGCGCGCGCCGC
>CAZYWR010000189.1:0-8676 GCA_964651185.1 uncultured Polyangiales bacterium | reverse complement strand
GTTCTTCCCCGACGAGGCCACCATCCGGCGCGTGAAGCGCGCGCAGCGCGAGTACTTCCTCGGACTGTTCACGGGGCGCTGCGATCTGGCTTACGTCGAGGATCGGCTGCGCGTCGGCACCGCGCACGATCGCATCGGCCTCGCGAACAAGTGGTATCTCGGCGCGTACCGAAAGTACATGGAGCTCATCTTCGAATACCTGCTGCAAGAGCTCCAAGATCCAGGGCAAGCGCGCGAAGCGTTCGAGAGCATCCAAAAAATGGTCTACTTCGACGTGGCGATCGCGTCCGACAGCTACTTGGCCGCGAAGATCGACGCCCTCGAGCGCCACCAAGCCGCCCTCCAGGAGCTCTCGACGCCGGTCATCCGCGTGCACGATCGCATCCTGCTCTTGCCGCTGATCGGCGCGATCGATAGCCGGCGCGCCGATCAAGTCATGGACAGCGTCCTGCTGAAGGTAAGCGAGATGCAGGCGCTTTGTATCATCATCGACATCGCGGGCGTGCCCGTGGTCGACACGAAAGTCGCCGATAGCCTGGTCAAGACGACGGCCGCCGTGCGCCTGCTCGGGGCGCAGACGATCCTCACCGGCATCACGGCGCAAGTGGCGCGCACGATCGTGCAGCTCGGCGTCGACATCTCCGCCATGCACACGCTCAGCCGTCTCTCGGAAGGCATCGAGCTCGCGCTCTCGCTCGCGGGCCTGTCGATTCAGGCGAACGCGAGCAAGCAGGCCGCAGCTGAGGCACAGCCGGAGCGCCCCTGACGATGCGGGGCACCATTCCGCTGCTACGCCTGGGCGACACCCTGCTCGCCACCATCCAAGTCGAGCTGCGCGATCAAGTCGCGCAGAGCTTCCAGGAAGACGTCCTCGAGGCCCTCGAGCAGCGCGGCACGCGCGGCCTCGTCATCGACATCAGCGCGCTCGAGCTCGTCGACACGTACGTCGCGCGCGTGTTGGCCGACACAGGCCGGATGGCCAAGCTCATGGGCACGGAGACCGTGCTCGTGGGGATGCGTCCCGAGATCGCAGCGACCTTGGTGCGGATGGGGTTCGCCATGGAGGGGATCCGCACCGCGCTCAACCTCGAGGAGGGGCTCGACTTACTCCGTCGTAAGCGCTGGGGCTGATCGTCATGGTGACCGTGCTCGAGCGCCATGAGATGCCCATCGATCGCGAGGACGACATCCTCCTCGTCCGGCGCAAAGTGCGCGACATCGCGCAGACTTGCCGCTTCGACATATTCGCGACCTCCGCCATCACCACAGCTGCCTCGGAGCTCGCGCGCAACGTGTGGGTCCACGCTGGCCGAGGCGTTGCATATGTCGAGAAATTGGCCGACGACAATCGCCTCGGCGTGAGGCTCGAATTCACAGATGACGGACCAGGGATTGCAGATCTCGAGCGTGCGCTCGCCGGCGGCTACAGCACCGCGAAGTCGATGGGCCTCGGCCTGTCGGGGAGCCGGCGGCTCGTGGACGAGTTCTCGATCGAGTCGAGCGCGGGCGTGGGCACCAAGGTGATGCTGGTCAAATGGACCTTGTACTGACCATGGAAGAGCTGGAGGAAGACGAGCCGATCTCGATTTTGGACGACGCGTCGGTCGCGCTCGTGCGCCAGCGCGTGCGCGCGCGCGGCGAGGCTTGCGGGCTCGACGCAATCGCGACCGGCAAGCTCGTCAACATCGCCAGTGAGCTCAGCCACAATCAGCTCGCGCATGCTGTGCGCGGGACCGTGGTGGTGCGCGAAATTTCGCGCGCCGGCGTGCCCGGACTCGAAGTGATCGCCGTCGACGAAGGCCCCGGCATCGCCGACCCGACGCGAGCGCTCCTCCAGGGGCCGCGTGTTCCGAAGACGAGCGATGGCCCAGGCAAGAAGAGCCTCGGCATCGGTCTCGCCGCGGTGCTCGAGCTCGCCGACGAGGTCGACTTCGACGTACGGATGGGCGCGGGGACCTGCGTGTTGGCGCGCAAGTTCGGCGACGCGGTACCCCGGCGGCGGCAACTCGGGATCTACGCGAGGCCCTATCCAGGCGAGCGGGTCAACGGCGACGATGCCTGCTTCGTGCGCGCGGATGACGCGCTCCTCGTGGGAGTCGCCGACGGACTCGGGCACGGCCCCAGCGCGCGCGAGGCTGCGGTGGGTGCCACGAACACCTTGCGAGCGCATCCGGAGCTCTCGCCGCTGGAAATCCTGGAGCGCGGCCACGCCGCGCTGCGGGCGACGCGCGGCGCGGTGATGGCCGTCGCGCGCGTCCTGGAGACCACGAACGAGCTCGAGACCGCGTGCGTCGGCAACGTCTCGACCCACGTCTACGGCCCGCAGGTCGCGCGCCGCTTCATCGGCTCTTCCTTCGTGCTCGGCGCGGCGGGCATGGTGCGCCGGGTGCAAGTGGATCGCTGCGACCTCGGGGTGCGCGACGCGCTCGTGCTCTTTACCGACGGCCTGACGACGCGCGTCGATCTCGAAGGCGAGCTCGACCTGCTGCGCGAACATCCGATCATCATCGCCCACCAGCTCTTCACGCGCTTCGGGCGCGAGCACGACGACGCGCTCGTGCTCGTCGCGCGCTGAAGGCCCGCGCACCATCTCGACGCCGCGCAGCGATCCTGGCACGGTTCGAGCAGTCTCGCGCAACGCGGAGTCGCTCCGCCGGCCCGCTCGACGAGCGGCCGAGATCGAAAGTGAGGGTGGGATGAAGGCGTACGGAGACTGGGCGCGGCGCGCCGTGAGTGCATCCGAGGTGGTCGCGCATCTCGCGAGTCGGCAGAAGGTGTTCGTGCATGGGGCGGCGGCCACGCCGACGGCGCTGCTCGACGCGATGGTCGGGCGCGGCGATCTCGAGCAGGTCGAGCTCTACCACCTCCACCTCGACGGGCCGTGCCGCTTCGCCGAGCCCGCTCACCGCAGCGCGTTCATCTCCCATTCGCTGTTCACCGGGCCCGGTCTGCGCAAGCCGATCGCCGAGGGGCGCGCTGAGTTCGTGCCCATCTTCCTCTCCGATATCCCGGGGCTGTTCGAGAGCGGCCGCGTGCCGCTCGATGTCGCGCTGGTCTCGCTCTCCCCGCCCGACGAGCACGGCAACTGCACCTTGGGCCCCTCGATCGATGCAGCGAAGACGGCGACCGAGTGCGCGCCCATCATCCTCGCCGAGATCAACGAGCAGCTGCCGCGCACGCACGGCGCCACGGTCGTGCCGTTCGCGCGGGTCACCGCCTTCGTGCACACCGATCGGCCGCTGCACGAGCTCAAGCCGGCGCAGATCGACCCGATCGAGTGCCAGATCGGCGCGCACATTGCCCGGCTGATCGAGGACGGTTCGACCTTGCAGATGGGCATCGGCGCGATCCCGGACGCGACGTTGACGCAGCTCGGCGACAAGCACGAGCTCGGCGTGCATACCGAGATGTTCTCCGATCGCTTGCTCCCGCTGATCGAGGGCGGCGTGGTGACCAACAGCCAGAAGAAGGTCCATCACGGGCGCACCGTCACGAGCTTCGTCGCTGGCTCGCGCGCGCTCTTCGATTTCGTGCACGACAACCAGCTGGTCGAGTTCCACCCCTGCGACCGCACGAACGACACCGCGCTCATCAGAAAGAACCCGCGCGTGTGCGCGATCAACGCCGCGATCGAGATCGATCTGACGGGCCAGGTGTGCGCCGACTCGATCGGGCACCGCATTTACTCAGGCATCGGCGGTCAAATGGACTTCATCCGCGGGGCCGCGCTCTCCCCGGGCGGTCGCGCCATCCTGGCGCTGCCCTCGACCGCGCAAGGCGGCAAGCTCTCGCGCATCGTCAGCACGCTGAAGCCGGGCGCCGGCGTGGTGACGACACGCGGCCACGTGCATTACGTAGTCACCGAGTACGGCGTGGTCGATCTGCACGGACTCGGCTTGCGCAGTCGCGCCGAGGCGCTCATCTCGATCGCGCACCCTGATTTTCGCGCGGAGCTACGGCGCGAGGTGAACGCCCTGCGTTACTTCGACCTCAGCTGAACCTCGCAGCTTACCTTTCTCCTCGCCGTCGTAGTCGTGTGCGCACGACTACGAGCACGTGGACGTGGAGGGAGCTAGTTTCGGAGGGGCGAAGTAGCGTGTCGGGGCCGCTACTACGCTTCGGGGCCCTCGCCGTCCGGCTCGGAGCTGTCGCTCATCCCCCACTCCTTGAGCCGGTACTGGATCTTGCGGCGGCTGATGCCGAGCAGCTCGGCGGCCTTGGCGGTCGACCCCTGCACGGCTTCGAGCGTCTGCAGGATGGCCAGCCGCTCGAGCTCCGCCAAGGTCACGCCGGGCACGAGCATGGGCAAATCGCTGGTAGCAGCGGTGCTCGCGCCGGGCAGGTTCTCGGGCCCCACCGAGTCGCCCTGACACAACACGACGGCGCGCTCGATCGCGTTTTCGAGCTCGCGTACGTTGCCGGGCCAGGGATAGCTCATCAGCTGGCGCATCGCCTCGTCGCTGAAGCCGTGCAGCTCGCGCCCGTTCTCCTCGGCGAAGCGGCGCAGGAAATGGTGCGCCAAGAGCGGGATGTCGCTCTTGCGCACGCGTAAGGGCGGCACGTCGAGCTGCACGACGTTCAGGCGGTAGAAGAGGTCCTCGCGGAAGGTGCCTTCCTTCATGCGCTCACGTAGATCGCGGTTGCTCGCGGCCACGATGCGCACATCGACCGTGAGCGTCTCGTTGCCGCCCACGCGCTCGAACTGCTTTTCCTGCAGAAAGCGCAGCAGCTTGATCTGCACGGAGAGCGGGATCGCGCTCACCTCGTCGAGGAACAGCGTGCCGCCGTGCGCCGGCTTGAAGCGCCCTTCCCGGCGCGTGATCGCCCCTGTGAACGCGCCCTTTTCGTGGCCGAACAGCTCCGATTCCAGCAGGCTCTCGGCCAGCGCCGCGCAATTCAGGCGCACGAAGGGCGCGTTTTTGCGCGGCGAGTTTTGGTGAATGGCGGACGCGATCAACTCTTTGCCGGTGCCGCTCTCGCCGAAGATGAGGACCGTCGCGCGGCTCGGGGCCACCTGCGCGACCGTCTTCAGCAGGCGCTGCATCGAGGGGTGCTCGCCCAGGATGCTGCCCATGTTGAAGCGCTCGGCCACACGGCGCCGCAGCTCGCTCGCCTCGCGCGCGAGCTGCGCTTGTTCGCAGGCGCGCCCCACCAGCGCCGAGACGGCGTCCAGGTCGAGCGGCTTGGTCAGGTAATTTTCGGCGCCGCGCTGGATGGCCTGCACCGCCGTCTCGATGCTGCCGAACGCCGTCATGACCACGAACGATGCGTAAGGTACGATCGATCGACCCTGCTCGAGCAGACCGAGTCCGTCGAGCACCGGCATCTTGAGGTCCGTCAAGACGACGTCGGGTTCGAAGCTCTCGAGCATGCGCAGCGCCCGCATGCCGTCGGCCGCGACTTCGGTCACGTAGCCGTCGTCCTGCAGCAGCTCGGCCAGGGCGCTGCGCGCGTTCGCTTCGTCGTCGACGACCAGCACGCGCCCCTTTTCGCGCGGACTTTTGGAGGGTTCTCGGGTCATTGTCGGGGCAAGTGTGCTTGACTGATGGGATAGCATGCAAGCTCCTCAACGCGCGCGCGGGCGCGGTAACACGTGGCCGTCCGCACGAGCCAGCCAATACATGATGTCGCTCGCCGACAACACGCCGACGATCTGGCCTTCGCTCGAGACGATCGCCACCCGCGACTGGCCTTCAAAGGCCATCACCGCGGCCGCGCGCGTGACCGAAGCGGTCTCCGGCAGGGTCAGCGCATAGGGCATCATCACGTCGGCGACGGTCTTGGCGGCGTCCGCTCCGGCCCGCACACTCTGGATCGTAAGCATCATTTCGACTTCGCTGACGAAGCCGACCAAGCGCGCGCTGGGGTCGATCACAGGGACCGCCTTGAGCCCGGTCTCGAGGAACAACGCGCTGAGCGCGTCGAGGCTCAACTCGGGCCGCACGCAAACGATGTTGCGCGTCATCAGGGTCGCCACGGAAATGCGCGGGAGCTGCAGCGGCGTGAGCCCATCCTCGCTCTCGCACGCGAGCTCGCGCGGACCGCAGTACAGCCCGTCCGCGCCGTCTGTGCCCGCGACCACTTTCACGAAGTGGGCGCAATGTCCGCACGTCTCTACCGGCACGCTCTCCCCCCGGCGCCGACAAAACACCAACCCGCGCCGTTCGGAGCCCTCTTCGCGGATGGTCCGGACGTAGGCGATCGGGTGGACGACCAGGCTCGGCGGTCGCCGCTTCGTCACGCGCGTGCTCCTCGCGGCATACGGGGGCCCTTCGCAAGGTAGGTGCCAACAAAATGCCCGCGAAAAACGCCTTTTCCGTGCCGCCGCGCGCAACCGCTGCGCAGCTTGGCCCGACGCGCGCAATCGTTGCGCACGTATACAACGAACGCCAACAGCGTTACCCTCCGGCCCGGAGGCGATCGTTTTGAAGGATGATTTTTTGGCCGAGCTCGCGCGCTACGTGGGTTTTACCGAGGAACACGCGCACGCTCTGGCCGCGATCAAGCCTCGCCTCGAGGCGGCCTTCCCCGGGATCGTCGATCGCTTCTACGACGCCATCATGGCCAACCCGCACGCCCTCGCCGTGTTCACGGGCGGCAGGCCGCAGATCGAGCGTCAGAAGACCTTCTTGGCCGCATGGCTCCAGGGCTTGTTCTCCGGCCGCTACGACGCTGAGTACCTGCGCACACGCGCGCGCATCGGACGCACCCACGTGCGTATCCGGCTCGACCAGCGCTACGTGATCGCCGCGATGAACATCGTGCGCCATGGGCTGCACGAGGCCGTGCGTATTTCGAGCGAGCACGGGCAGCGCTCGGCCCCCTTCCCCGTGGCCGTCTCCCTCGCGCACCAAGCGATCGACAAGATCTGCGACATCGAGCTGGCGATCATGCTGCAGTCGTACGCGGAGGATTACGCGCAGCGCATCCGGGACAATGAGCGCTTGGCGACGCTCGGACAGCTCGCCGGGTTCGTCGGCCACGAGCTACGCAATCCGCTCGCGGTCATGGAGACGTCGCTCCATCTGCTCCGCAAGCGGCTGCCGCCCGAGGATGCCGGCCTGGCGCGGCACAGCCAGCGACTGGGCGAGCAGCTCACGATCTGCGCCAACATCCTCTCGTCGCTGTTGGACTTGGCGCGCGATCGCCCCGTCGAGCGCGCCGAGGTGGCGGTGGGGCCCGCGCTGGCAGCCGCCCTCGACAGCATGCAGCTCGACCCGTCGCTCACCGTCACGCTCCGTCTGTCCGAAGAGCTTCCGCCCGCCAGAGTGGACGAAAAGCAGCTCCGTCAGGTGTTGGTGAATCTGGTCAGCAACGCGGCCGAAGCCGTGGCAGACCAGCGCGAAAAATGCGTGGCAGTGCAGGTCCTGCGCGATGGCGACACGCTGGTGCTGACAGTGGACGACAGCGGCCCCGGCATCGCCGAGGAGCTGCGCACGCGACTGTTCGAGCCGCTCGCGACCACGCGCCCGAAGGGCCTGGGGCTCGGACTCGCGCTATGCCGGCGCATCGTCGAGAAGCACGGCGGCGATATCCGCGCGCTGCGCAGCGAGCTCGGCGGAGCGCGCTTCGAGTTGAGGTTTCCCCATGCATTTCAGGAGTGAGCTCGATGCAGCGCGCGCTCGTCGTGGACGACAACCGGCCCCTCGCGGAGGACCTGGCGGAGATCCTGAGCGCCGAAGGCTATGAGGTACAGATCTTTGACGATCCCCGCCGCGCGGCCGAGTCGGCGGGCGAGCTCCGCTTCGACCTGGCGCTGCTCGACCTGCGCATGCCGGGAATCGACGGGCTCGCGCTTCTGCGGATCTTAGCGGAGCGCCAGCCAGGGGCACACTTCGTGCTCATGACCGCTTATCTGGAGGAGAACCAGATCGCAGAGGCACACGCAGCCGGCGCGCGACGCGTCCTACCCAAACCCGTTCCCATCCAAGAGCTGCTCGAGATGATGGCGGAGCTCGAAGCGTGAGTGAGCATATCATCGTCGTAGAAGATAATCGTGACCTGGCGGAGAACATCGCGGAGCTGCTGCGCGATGAAGAATTCGCGGTCACGTTGTGCCCTGACGCGGAGGCACTGGAAGAGGCGCTGCTCGAGGCGGCGTTTGATCTAGCGCTCGTCGATATCGGTCTTACTGGAAGCGATAGCGGGCTCGATTTGGTGCCGCACCTCAAGCGCGCGAGCACCCATGGCGAAATCATCGTGATGACCGGTAACGCGACCCTCAACACCGCTCTGCAGGCCATCCGCAGCGGCGTGTACGCGTACCTTCCGAAGCCGTTTGCGCCGGAAGAGCTGCTCGCGCTGTCGCGGCGCGCCCTCGCACAAGTTGCGCTCAAGCGCGAAAGACATGCGCTCGCGCAGCGGCTGGCCGCCTCCGAGGCGCTCCACCGCGGCGTGGTCGAGACGGTCGAAGCCTGCATCGTCGGGCTCGACGCACAGGCGCGGGTGCGCTTCGCCAACCGTTTCGCGAGCGAGTGCCTCGGCGTGTCGGCGTCCGGGTTCGACGGGAGCGCGCTGCTGGCGAGCTGCGATCCGCGTTCGCAGCGCGATCTGCTGAAGGCGATCGCCAGGGCCGAAGCCGGAGAGACGGTACGCGACGTGGAGACGCGCCACAAGCTGCCGGGGCGCGCGCGCGTGCTGCGCTGGACGCTCACGCCGCTCGCGGCCCCGAGCCTC
>CAZYWR010000188.1:0-2454 GCA_964651185.1 uncultured Polyangiales bacterium | reverse complement strand
CCAGATCGCCGACGTGGCGGTCGCAGAGCGCGCCAACGTCCCGGTGCGCGTGCGCGATATCGGCAGGGCCGAGCTCGGGTACAAGCCGCGCCTCGGGCGCGTGTCGGTCGACAACGACAAAGACGTGGTCGCCGCCGTGGTGCTCTTGCGCCGGGGCGACGACGCGGGCGCCGTGCTCAAGCGTGTGCACGCGCGCGTACGCGACCTGAACGAGCGCATCCTCCCGGCCGGCGTCAAGCTCCACCCTTACTACGACCGCTCGCACCTGATGGAGCTCACCACGCACACCGTGCTCGAGAATCTGAGCGAGGGCGTGCTGCTGGTCACGTTCATCCTGTTCTTGTTTCTGGGCAGCCCGCGCGCTGAGCTGATCGTGGCGCTCACCATCCCGCTCTCGCTGTTGACGGCGTTCATCGGCATGGAGGCCCTGCATATCCCCGCCAACCTGCTGAGCATCGGGGCGGTCGACTGCGGGATGATCGTCGACGGCTCCAGCGTCTTGGTCGAGCACGTGTTTCGTGTGGTGGCGGAGAAGAACGAGCGCGGCGAACGGTTCGAGCTCGTGACGTTGGTGCGCGGCGCCGCGCGCGAGGTGGCGCGGCCCATCGTGTTCGCGATCGCCATCATCGTCTCGTCATACTTACCGATCTTCACGCTCGAGCGCGTCGAGGGGCGGTTGTTTCGGCCGATGGCGTTCACGGTCGGCTTCGCTCTGCTCGGGGCGCTGGTGCTCGCGATCACCCTGGGGCCGGTGCTCGCGACCTATCTCTTGCGCGGGCGGCTCAAGGAGTCGCGCAACCGTCTGCTCGAGTGGGTGCGCCATGGCTATCTGCCCGCCGTCGGGCGGCTCCTCAAGCGGCCGAAGATCGTGCTGCCCGTGGCCGGGGTGCTGCTCCTGGCCGATCTGCTCCTCTATCACAGCATCGGCTCGGAGTTTCTGCCGCACCTGAATGAAGGCGCCTTCTGGGTGCGCGCCTCCATGCCGGGCAACATCTCGCTCGCCGAAGCGGAGAGGCTCGTCGACGGCTATGATGCTGAAGACGGGCACGTGCGCGGCATGCGCGAGATCCTGCGCAGCTTCCCCGAGGTCTCGACCATGGCCGTGCAGCTCGGGCGGCCCGACGACGGCACCGATCCGACCGGCTTCTTCAACGCCGAGTTCTTGCTCGTGGTCAAAGATCGCAAGGAATGGCGGCCGCAATTCGACGGCGCGCGCGAGAAGCTCGAGGAAGCGATGAGCGAGGCGCTCGCGGTGATCCCGGGCGTGTCGTTCGGCTTCTCGCAGCCCATCTCCGACAACGTCGAAGAGGCGCTGACCGGCGTGAAAGGGCAGCTCGCGATCAAGATCATGGGCGACGACCTCAATGCGCTCGACGACCTGGCGAGCCGCATCGCGCAGGAGATCGCGCCCGTGCGCGGCGTGCGCGACCTCGGCATCTTCCGCGAGGTCGGGCAGTCCAACCTGCACGTGGAGATCGATCGCAGGCGCTGCGAGCGGCTCGGTCTGTCAGTCAAAGATGTGGAGGCCGTCGTCGACGTCGGCGTGGGCGGGCACGAGGTCACGCAGATCGTGGAGGGCGAACGTACCCACAGCTTGGTGGTGCGCTATCGGGAGAGCGTGCGTGCGGATCCCGAGAGCATCGGACGTCTCCCTGTGCCGACCAGCGCAGGCCATACGGTCCCGCTCTCGGCGGTGAGCACCTTACGCGTCCTCGGCGGCGCGTCGCGCATCTACCGCGAGAACAGCCGCCGCTACGTCGCGATCAAGTTCAGCGTGCGCGAGCGCGACCTCGGTTCGACCGTGAACGAAGCGCGCCAGCGCGTGCACCGCGCGGTACGGCCGCCGCCCGGCTACGAGGTGAGCTGGGGCGGCGAATTCGAGAGCGCGCAGCGCGCGGGCCGGCGCCTGTCGATCGTGATCCCGCTGACCATCGTATTGATCTTCGTCCTGCTCTTTACGATGTTCCGGCGCGCACACGAGGCGCTGCTCATCCTCGGCAACGTGCTCGTGACCTCTCCCTTCGGCGGTCTGCTCGCCTTACTTTTGACGGGTACGAACTTCTCGGTCTCGGCGGGCGTGGGCTTTCTCGCGCTGTTCGGCGTCTCCGTGCAGACAGGCGTGATCTTAGTGTCCTACGTCAACGACCTGCGCAGCGAAGGTCGGTCGCTCGACGAGTCGCTCGAGCAGGCCGTGGACTTGCGGCTCCGGCCGATCATGATGACCGCACTGGTCGCCACCTTGGGGCTCTTGCCGGCGGCGCTCAGCCACGGCATCGGCTCGGACTCGCAGAAGCCGATCGCGATCGTCGTGGTGGGCGGGCTGATCTCGTCGTTGGCGCTCTCGCTGTTCACGCTGCCCCTGCTCTACAAGGTGTTCGCGCCCAAGGCACCCGGGATGCCCCCGCCGCCGCCCGAGCAAGCGGTCGACGAGAGCGCGCTGCGCGCCGGCAGCAC
>CAZYWR010000187.1:0-3024 GCA_964651185.1 uncultured Polyangiales bacterium | reverse complement strand
TCTCGCTGGCGCGCTTCGACATCACTTCGCTCGCGCGCGAGGCCGCGCGCTGCGGCATCACTTCGCTCGCGCGCGGGGCCGCGCGCTTCGACGTCACTTCGCTCGCGCGCGGGGCCGCGCGCTTCGACCACAGCGGCGGAGACGTGGCCGCCGATGCGGGCGGATGCGCCGCTCACCTCGACGGCATAGACCGGCTCGCCGCTCCCGACCTCGCGTGCCCAAACGTGGCGCGGAGACTCAACGGGCGAGCCGGCGCCCGAGAACAACGGCGCGACGCCGGCAGCGACCGCCTCCACGGCACGTTCGGGGGCTTCGTCGAGAAGAATACCGAACACCAGCGTGGGCACGTCGAAGTGAGTCTGGCGCAGCTCCACCGAGGCGATGCGCCCGCGCTCCTTGCCGCGACCGAGCACAGAAACCTCTACCCCGCGCCCGAGCTGCAGGAAGGTGAGCTGCTGCTCGAGCACCACGCGAGCCTCGTCCGCGAGTTTCAACTCGGCGTCTACCGCCGGGCCTAGGCCGTCAATTTTGAGGCTGGCCGCGCGCAGCTGGTCCTTGGGCGCATACGGGCCCTCGTCAGGCTCTACGTAGCGCCGCAGCGTCGTGGCGCTCTTGGTATCGAGCTCGAGGAAGCGCAGGCCGAACTGGGCCTCGTCGGGGCTCGTGCGCTCGGACCAAGCGACCTCGCCCAGCGCGCTCACGAGCTCACCGCTCGGTGGGCAGGCAAAGCGGCACTCGAGCAGGGCGCCCTGCGGCGGCACGAAGGCGGCGCGCATCGCGATGCCGCCGTTGCTGACGTTGATTCCGTCGGCCGACAGGGGCTCCCCGCTGCCTTCGCTGTGGAGCTCGACGAAAGCTTCGAGCGGGACGCGTTCCTCTCGCCGGCCGCTCTCCTGATGCGCCGCATGTTGCATAGACGTCCTCGCCCGCGAGCTCGCGCCTTCCGGGTCGCTCAGTGTTCGTCGGGGGCTCCCGCTCTGTCCACTTTTCGAAGATGACTGCGAATGAGAGGGTCACGACCCGCTCCGACCGGGTCCGCCGACGGCAGTGCCTTTCTTGACCCTCGCCTGCCCGGCGATCACGTTCGGACATGGCGGTCAGGTTGGCGGTGCGCCACCCGCGCAGCGCGGCGGGCGAAGCCGGCGAAATTAACTTCGAATTCGAACAGCCACGGATCGTGCTCGGACGCAGCGCGGGCGCCGACGTGCGCCTGCCCGGCCGGGGCGTGAGTGAGACGCATGCGACGATCGAACGCGTCGGCAGCCAATACGCGCTGCGCGACGAGGGCTCCACGAACGGCACACGCATCAATGGCGCGCCCATCGTGCCCAGCCGCCCCCGCCTGCTCGCCCACGGCGACGAGATCGCGATCGCCGAGTTCGTTCTGCACTTCTTCGAAGGTGCGGTGCGACGCGAGCTGACCCCCCCCGAACGCACGGCGTCGCTCGCGCGCCGCATGCTCCGGGAGCTGCTCGACGACGAGAGCGCCGCGCGCGAGCCGCCATTTTTGCGCGTGGTCGAGGGGCCGGATCAGGGCACGCTGATCAACCTCGGCGAGCCGCCTTCGCGGCTGGTGATCGGGCGCGGCGAAGGGGCCGATCTGGTGCTGCGGGATGTCGACGTGTCGCGCGCCCACCTGGAGCTCGTACGCGACCTCGACGGCACGACGGCGCGCGACCTCGGCAGCAAGAACGGCCTCGAGGTCAACGGGAAGCGTATGCGCGAGCGGCGCCTGCGCCATGGCGACGTGATCCGCGTCGGCGCGAGCGCCATCGTGTATCAGGACCTCGCGGAGCAGGCGCTGCGCGATCTCGAGCGCCAGCCGGACCTCACGCTGACGCACACGCAAACTCGCCCGCAGGACGTCGTGGAAGAGCCGCCTCCGGCTCCTGCGAACGCGCCGCTCGAACCACCTGCCGTGCCGGTGCCCCAGGAGCGCCCCAATTCCGCGCTCGATCTGCTCGTCTACGCGCTCGCGCTGGTGGTCCTGGTGGCGAGCGTGGTGGGCCTGGTTTGGCTGTTCGGCTGAACGCCCGCGCCGAGCGTCCGCGGCCCCCTGCCCTGTGCGCGCCGTGAATTCCCATACGGAAGTTCCCGATTCGGGAACTTCCGCCGAGCCTATCCGGCGACGGGTTCCCCTGCGCAGGCCGCGCACCCCTAATCGTGCACCACGATGGTTCATTCGTCGGCGGGAACCGTGCGGCCGCTCGCCCCAGTGCGCAGTGCGCGGATCGGCTCAGCCATGGTGCTCGAAAGCGCGCCTTCGGCGCGCCTCCTCGACATGTGCTGCGGCCAGCGAGCGGGAACAACAAAGAAAGTGACTTGTCACTTTCTTTGTTGGGCGATAGCATGACTTTATGCCTGGCGTGTCAGCGAGCCCGATCCCACGGCGCAGCCAGCGAGAGCGGCGCGACGAGACCCAGCGCAAGCTGCTCGAGGCGACCTTGGAGTGTCTGGCGGAGCTCGGCTACGCGCGCACCACGACCCCCGAGATCGTGCGCCGCGCAGGCCTGTCGCAGGGCGCGCTCTTCAAACATTATGCGAGCAAGGATGCGCTCTTGGCCGCGGCCATGGAGCTGCTGTTCGGCGCGCTCGTGGCGGGCTACGAGCGCGCGCTCGTGGCGTTGCCCAAGGGCCGCGCCACCCCTGAGGCCGCGTTCGAGCTGTTGTGGAGCATCTTCACCGGCCCGCGCCTGGCGATCGCATTCGAGCTGTACATGGTCGCGCGCACGGACCGGGAGCTCGCGCGCTGCCTCGAGCCTGTGGTGCGCCATCACCGTCAGCAGCTCGTGCAGCACGCGCGCGCGCTGTTCCCGGCGGCGGCGCGCAACAACCCCGAGTTCGACGCGTGGGTCGACTTGTTGATGTGTTCGATGGAGGGGCTGGTGATCGAGTCCTACGGGGCAGGTCCAGTCACCGGGCCCGCCCGCGCCGTGCTCAAGCGGCTGATCCTCGAGGCGCTCACGCGCGGCATGCCCCGGGGCCGCGATCTGCGGAGGTGAGCATGGACACGCTGATCCTTTA
>CAZYWR010000186.1:0-2636 GCA_964651185.1 uncultured Polyangiales bacterium | reverse complement strand
CGCTGCACGTGCATCGCGGAATCGTCGTACGCGATGCGCGAGCAGCGGGCGAAAAAGCGTGACGATCGTTGCATACTGATTGTAGAGAGGTGCGCGGAAGGCGGACGGAACACCAGAACGCATAGGTGCGTGCACGACTCGCCGGCCGTCGCCCCACATCGCATGCCATGTCCACGTCCTGCGGCGGTCTGACACCGTTCAGAGCGCGCCGCGGCCATGCGATAGTCCTATTGCGGGTCCGGAGCGCGCCGTTCGCATGAGAAGCGCACGCCACAAAGGAACATGCATCGCGCCGATCGTGGCGGTGCTGCGGTCGCACCCGCAGCGCGCCGCGTTGGTGCCGAAGCATCTTTCGAAGTACTTCGAGCAGCCGGTGCTCGTCTCGGGTTGGTACCCGAACGACGAGTACTTCGAGCTGCTCGAGATCCTATCCAACGCGTTCGAGCGCAAGCGCTTCGGCGGCGATCCGTGGGTGCGCATGGGCAGCGCCGCCGCGCAGCGGGACCTCGCTGGCGTGCAGGACATCGACGAAGAGATGCGCACGGTGCAGGGCGGTGTCTACCGGAAGTACGCGCGCGTGGAAGACGGGATCGAAGGCTTCTTCCGGCGCGCCGCGAAGATCTGGTCGCAGTATCACGACACCGGCCACTACGAGATCGTCGGCAGGATGCCAGGACACGCGGCGGTCGTCCGACGGATGGTGGGCTTTCAGGCGCCCGTGGTGGGATATGCGCGGCTGCAGGGCGCGTACCTGCAGGAGTACGCGGGACTCGTCGGGATCGAGATGAGAGTCTCCGTGCTGCACAATGCGGCCGAAGGAGCTCCGCACTCCGAGTGGTTATGTGAGCTCGACGCGAGCGAAGCGACGAGCGCGTATCTGGGCGCGTTGGCGGCTTACACGCCCTGACCTGACCTCAAGAGACTTCGTCCAGCGGCCGGCCGATCTCGACGGTGTCGCCGGCGTCGAGCGAGGAACCGCTGTCGAGCTCTCCGGCTGGGAGCGGTTCCGCCGCCGGCGCGGGCACCACGCCGAGCCGAACGGCCTGTGCGTGCAGGGCATCGCACTGCTGGATCAACTTGGGGTTTTGCGTCGCGCGGAAGTGGGCGGCCATGGCCGCGAAGTGCTGCTCGAAGCTCGCGCCGTCGCCCGCGAGCGCAGCGACGTAGGCGCGGTCTCGATGGACGGTCCCGAGGTACAGCGGGTTTTGATGCCGTCCGGCGTACACGAAGCAGCTTTCGAGCAGCTCGGCCGCACGCTTGTGCTCGCCGAGCCCCGCTTCCGCCAGTGCCAGCTGTTGGCGCGTGATCAAGAAAACGGCGTCGGCTTCGCCGTGATTGTCCTTCAGCTCGTCGATCAAGGCGAGGCAAAGCGCCTTGGCCGTGGCGTAGTCGCCGATCGCGGAGAGCGCCTGGGCATGCAGTGAGCGCTCGGCCGGATAGCTCGGCAAGTTGCGCGCAATGTCCGTGGGCAGCACGCGCTCGTAGACGGGGATGGCTCGCTCCGGATGACCTCGCAGCTGCTCGAGGTGTGCCTGCGCGAGCTCGTAGATCGCACCCATGCTGTCGGAGAGCTGCGCCAGGTGCTCGAGGTCGGCGACCACATGCACCATCCCGACGGCGTCGCCCGTCATCATGCAGGCCTGCACCGAGCGGATCGTCAAGACGCTGATCGCCGACCACGAGGTGCCGCCCCGAAACGCGAGCGCCTCGGCGCGCTGTCGATGGAACGCGGCCTGCTCGGCTTCGCCGCGAAGTGCGTGATAGGTCATGCGCACGCCTTCCGCGTGCGGCGCGAAGAACGTGCTGCGCCGCTGCAGCTCGTCTGCTACGCCGAGTGCCTGCGGCGCCACGTTCGTCACCAGCGCCTGCGCTTGGCCGTGCAGACAGCCGAAACGAAACTGCTCCACGTGGAGCGCGTCCAGGCCGAGCACGGGGCGCTCGAACATGGCGAGCAGACGCGCGTAGCGCTCGGAAGCGACTGCCAGTTTGGCAGACACGAGCTCGGCGGTCGCCAAGCAGAACTCGCGCATGACGTAGAGCGCGCCGCGCTTCGTCGCGAACGCGAACGGTTCGAGCCACGCGGCGACGCGGTAACACTCCGCGGTATCCCATACACAAGCCGCGGCCGCCCCCGCGGCGCACGGCAAGCCCCCGAACGACTCGTATAGCTGCAGGAACGTCCGGCGATTGATCGACCGTGGTCGCAGCAGGTGGAGCACCATCGCGATCAAGCCGCCGAAGATGAGCCCGAGCCGCGGCCCGACCCAGCGCCGCAGGCGACCAGCCATGGTGATCCCACACATGGAGGCCAGCGCGCGCATCGTGCGCTCGAGATAGCGGCGCTGTGCGTCGAGCTCGCCGTAAAAGCCCGCCGAAGTGAGTGGAATGAGTAAGCCCACGCTCTCCTCGTCGCGGACGCCGCGCGCCTCCAGCACCTTCAGCGCATGCTCGAACAAGACCAAGGCCGGCCGCGACATGGCGATGGAGAACTTGTGCTCGTCGCCGGTACGTGCGAGCAGACACGCGCCTTCGTAGGCCTCCTCGCCCCCGGCCTGCAGCAGCTGGCGGGCCGTGGCCAGCCGGTACTCGAGGATGTTCTGGTCCTCCTGCGCGAGGTGGCGGGCCAACGCCATGTG
>CAZYWR010000185.1:0-6003 GCA_964651185.1 uncultured Polyangiales bacterium | reverse complement strand
CCTCGCGCAGCTTGGACGCGACCGGCAGCGTCTCCGCGCTCGCAACCTTCAGCGTCTCCCAGTGCTCCTGGACCGCTTCCTCGACCTCCTTGTTGGGCTCCGGCACCGAGAGTGCGCTCACCACTTGCGAGAAGTAGGAGTTGCTAGCGGTTCGTACGAGTAGCCGGAGCGGCCCGCCGCACTCCTCGCTCGCGTGGCTCCCGAGCCAGGGGCGCTGGCCGGAGCAATAGAGCAGGCCGGGGTTGTAAGCCTTACTCAGGCGCATCAGCGGCACGCCGCACGCGCAGCGCACTCGGAGAAGTCGCCGGTGGCACCCTCGTGGAGCGTCAAGCGCGGCGCCGCGCACCGGGGCATCTCCTGACACTCGTGGACGAAGCGGATCCAGGGAAAGTCTTCGCAATGCCCGCGTTTGCATGCTGCCAAAAAGCGCGCTGAGACCGTGCTCGCGGACGCCTTGGAGCCCGCGCAGCGATGCACCCAACGGCCGCTCTTCGACTCGAGCCCGTCCTTGCGCAAGAGGGCACGGCAATCGGGGTTCTGGCACACGAACCAGCCGGGAAACTCGACCACAGGCACACCGACGTTCTTCGCGGGTTCGTCTTGGGTCGCGATCGGAGGCGCACGGAACGCCTCATGGCTGAGCTCGTGGCCCGCCCTCGTGAAAGCGCTCGACGAGCGCGTCGCGCAGCCGCGGCTCGCGACCAACATCGATCCCGGGCCAAACGTAGTCACGAGCTGACTCTGACGAACCTCGCCTTCCGGTTTGGGTCCGATCTGCACTCTCGGCGGGCGCGCCATCAGACGTCTCCTCCCAGGCGGTTGCGAACCCATAGGGTGCACGGTCTCTTCGACGTCGCGCATGGACGTCGGCGGGCGAAGCGGCCCTCATCGCTGTCAGGGTCCGGCGGATGCTCGTCGATCGTCGTGTAGAGCAGCGGCTTGCCTGCGTCTTTTTGACGATCGAAGCGGGAGTACGAGAGGCTGGCAGCCGCCTCGTCGCGTGTCCGACGCACCACCTGCTCGTGGCGCATAGACGAGTCATGGCGACCAGCGTGCCCGCCAAGCCCCCGGTCGAGCGCAGGCCCGGAGAACGGCGTACGGACGCAAAGAGGGACCAAGCTATGAGATGCTGCAGCAGGGCTACGAGCGACCGAACGGGAAACGATCGCGGACAGTCTCCTTCACGAAAGGCAGAGGTGCATGGCCACGTTCAGCTTGCGCGACATCCAGCGGAACTGCTGCGTTGTCTACGACGATGAGTCAGGAGAGACGGCGGACGTCACTTCCGTGCAGCCGCGCGGATGGACCGCCACGCTCGACGGCCAGCGCGTCTCGGCCTACGTCGACGACAACAGCCGCCTGATCCTTCAGATCGCGACGGATAAGTTCGACCTCGACAGCGGGCAAACCAGGGCATTCGGTCGCAACGACTATGCGACCAACACCGCGAACTTTCGGATCACGGAGGACGACCGCAGTAGGCACCTGCGGTACCACCGGATGGTGGACCGAGTGGGGCTTTGGCGAGCCCGAAGTCATGGCCCGCGCCGAGCTGAACGAGTATGAGGACACGATGGGCTGGGTATGGCGCGTACTCGCCGACCCGAAAGCGCGAGAGGACGAGAAGCAGCACCTCCTCAGTCTTCGCTGTTCGTGAAGCATCGTGCAAGCTTCGTCGCGGCGGTCGGCGTGGGCGAGCACAGTGCGGCTAAGCCGAAGCTGGATCGAGCTGCCACAGCACACTCACCATGTACCCGTAATCCGCCCGCTCCCCGCCCCAATCGGGCGTAGCGGTCTCAGCATCAATCGCGAGCCCCCGCCGCGCGTTCTCCTCTGAGAGCGTCTGCGCGCCCGGCCATGGCACCTCTGGCGACTCCGGCACGACCGGAATGACCCGCCCGTCCGGCCCCGAAAAGCGCAAGTGCTCTCCAGCGCGCGAAATCTGAAACCCGCCCTCGTGCACGAGCCGATGGTGGTACCTGCACAAGAGCGTCAAGTTCTCGAGCTTGGTAGCGCCGCCGTCGACCCAGTGCTCGATGTTTGGTCGGCGGCCTCGAGCGCCTTCACCAAGAGCGCTCCTTGCTCCGGCGGAAGCCGCCCCTCGACGACGAGACAGCCATCGTCATCCCAGTAGTACCGAAGGGAGCGGGCCTCATGTCGCGCATTCTCTTGCTCGAGCTCCTCGAGCCGTTGGGTGCGACGGTAGTGCTGAACGACCCGCTCCAGATGGGTCGCCGTACCGTTCTGCGCGATCGTCAGCAGAAACTCCTCATTGTCCGCCGTGGCCACGCGCGTCATCGCGCGCACCTTCGCGTAGCTGAGCGTGCCGCGCCGCATGGCGTCCGAGATCCGCGGCAGGTGCTCGAGCGCATGTGCGACGCGAAGCTTCTCGCGCCCGGCAACCAGACCGATCCCACATTTCCAGTTCAACCAGTGCGCGCACGAGCGAATCCCGAAACCATCCCATCCGCAACGGCGATCGAAGTCGGCGATGAGCGTAAGGAAGCGGTAGGTCGCGGCGTTGAGGTGGGCGGCGAGTGTGGTGATCTCTTGCTCCACGGCTTCGAGCGAAGCATCTGGGGAGATCACGGACGGCCCATGATTGGCGGTTGCCAGCTGCATGGTAGTCATGATACTGACTTTTAGTACAGTATCCAGCCTAGATTCAATTGGCGTTGATGCGCCGTCCGTTCGGGATGACGGAGACAAGCAACGACGAAGCTGGTCGCCGCGGGCGCAGCCCCGCGGACCGGAGGGGCCCATTGACGGCAGCTGCGGATCTGACTGTCAGCGGCACCGATATCCAGGCGCGAGTAGGTGCCCCCTTCGCATCCGGCTCGAGACACCGCACGGCCTCTTCTACGAGGTCTAGGCCAAGCATGGTTCAGCGGCGACAACCGTCTCGAGGAAACGATTGCACGCCTCGCGCAGGGCCTCGCGCCAGCCGGGCGCGACAAGGTAGATTGCTCGTGCCCGGCCCGGGCGCGGTCTTCGTCCAGCCGAGAGCGCAGTTGACCTGGATGCGCTTGCCGACTAGGTGTCCGGTGGCTGCGGCGTCGAGTCCCTCGATGGATCGGCTTGGAGTTTCCTAAACCGAAATCTCGCTTTTGAAAGGGCCACCATGACCCAAGCTCGACTCGACACTCGGCTGGTAGAGACGCGCGGCCTCAGGTTCGAGGTCGCCGCGTGCGGTGCGGGCGATCGGCTCGCGCTGCTGCTGCACGGCTTCCCTGACACGCCGCACTCGTATCGCCGTCAGATGCCGCTGCTCGCGCGGCTCGGCTATCGCGTGTGGGCGCCCTATCTTCGGGGCTACGGCAAGTCCGACAAGCCGCGCGGCGTGCGCGCCTACACGCTCGATGCGCTCGAAAATGACGTCACGGATTTGATCGACGCGAGCGGCGCGCGCTCCGTGTTGCTGGTCGGCCACGATTGGGGCGGGGGGATCGCTTGGAGCTACGCCATGCACGGCACTCGCCCGCTCGAACGGCTGGTCGTGCTCAACTCGCCGCATCCTGAATGCCTCCGGCGCGGACTTCGGACGCGCGCACAGCTCGCGCGCTCTTGGTACATGTTCTTCTTTCAACTGCCGTGGCTGCCCGAGCTCCTGTTGCGGGCGCGCGACTGCCGAGCGATCACGGACGCGGTGCGCGGCACGGCGGTGCACCCCGAGCACTTCTCGGACGAAGACATGGAGGTGCTCCGGCGCAACGCGCGCGAACCGGGCGCGCTGACCGCGATGCTCAATTACTATCGCGCGATGAGGCTGTCAGGGGCGCGCACGCGCGACCGCGGCGTCGCCACCATCCGCGTGCCCACGCTCCTGCTCTGGGGGGAACGCGATCAGGCGCTCGGCAAAGAGCTCACCTACGGCACGGAGCGCTTCGTCGAAAACCTTACTATCCGCTATCTCCCGGACGCTTCGCATTGGGTACAGCAGGACGCGCCCGAGGCCGTCAACGCGATTCTCGAGGAGTGGCTCGCCGAGCCGAGCGTCGCGCACGCGGCGGACAAGCATTGATTCAGCGCTGTCAGCGCGCGAGGAACGCCTGCAGACGCGCGTACTCTTCGTCGATCAGCACCTCTCTGAGCCAGGCGCTCAGCTCGTCCGGCTCAAAGAACATTCTGCGCTCGGGGTGCTGGGTCTCTCGGATCAAGCGCATGAACTGCAGCACGGCCACGGGAGAATCGCGCGAAGCGAGCGCCGCGCTGCGCTCTGTACGCGGGTTTTGCGCCACGATTCGCTGCACGATGCGCTCGGAAGCGCGGCTCTCCATCAGCGGACAGCGGCGCCAGTCGACCACCGTGATGTAGCGCTGGATGCGGGGAAATTTGTCGAGCTCCGCTTGGATGAGCTCGAACAACTGGTCCACCTCCGACACTGTGCGATAGCCGGCATCGGCGCGCACCTCGAGCAATCGACCCACGTGGATAGCTGCGGTATTTCGAACCATCGAGCCCGGACCCTAGTTTCCGAGCACCTACATCGTACTGTCAAATCCGCTCGCGCGCAGATCGGACGCTTTCGCCCGGCGGCCGGCGACAGCATGGCGCTTTGGCGTCAGGCGGATCCTTGACGTGGCTCGAACTGATGCGTCCAGGTTTCACTCAGGGTCTCTGCGCCTTGCGCGAGGAACAGCCTCAGCTCGACCGGATCGTTACCTTCTACGCTCAGGTCGAACACCGCGCGCCAACGCTTGGTGTTGGGCACGGGCTCGGTGAACGAGAGCGAGACCTTGCCGCGCGAGGTGCTGATCTTCGCGTTGAGCTTGGCGCCCTTGGGCAGAAGCTCGAGCGGCTTGCCGGCGAACTCCACCACGAACTTGCTCACGCCCTTCGGGCGCGGCTTGCCCGGCTCGCCGCCGCGGCCAAGGCGCGTGGCGAACACCCGCGCGCTGTTCTCGGCCGGGTAAGGCTCGTCCGCCAGCCAGTGCAGACGATAGCGGTAACGGTAGCTCGCGCCCTTCTTGGCTGGTTCACTCGGCACCCAAAACGCCACGATGTTGTCGTGGATCTCGTCGTCGGTAGGGATCTCGATCAGCTGCACGCTCCCCGCGCCCCACTGGCCGATCGGCTCCACCCACAGGCTCGGCCGCCGATCGTAGTTCACGCCATCCAAGTAGTGCTCGAACACGCGATCGCGCTGGAGCAGGCCGAAGCCGCGCGGGTTCTTGTCGAGGAAGCTCGAGGTGATCACGCGGGTCGGGTCCTTGAGCGGGCGCCACAGCCGCTCGCCGGCGCCCGTGAACAGCGCGAGCCCGTCGGAGTCGTGCACCTCGGGCCGCCAGTCGATGCGGAAAGGCTTTTCGTATTCGGAGAACCAGAACATGGACGTCAGAGGAGCGATGCCGAGCTGCGCGATGTCGTTGCGCACGAACAGCGCGTTTTCGACCTCCATCACCACGCCGGTGGTGCGGCGGCAGGCGATCCGGTACGCGCCGGTGATGCTCGGCCCATCGAGCAGCGCGTAGATCATGACCGGGTCCTCCTCCTTCTCCGGAGACTCGAGGTAGAATTCGGTGAAGTCGGGAAACTCTTCGCCGCCCGGGGCCGTGGTGTTGACGGCGACGCCGCGCGCCGACAGGCCATACTGGTTGAGCGCGCCGATGGCGCGAAAGTACGATGCGCCCAGGAAGGCCGACCAATCCTGGGTCTTCCAGTCCGCGCGCCGGCGCGACTCGTGCAAGCGAAAGCCAGCGAAGCCCGAGTCTTTCGGGAGCTTCTTGGCGATCGAGTTGGCCGGCATGTCGAAGTAGTCGGGCGAGTAGAGGATCTCGCGCGCCTGCCCCGCCCGCAGCTCGTGCATCTTGATGGCTTTGGGAAAGAACATGCCGAGATGAAAGAACGTGATGGGGTAGACGCCCGGACCGTCGCCCGAGAGCGCGCGCTCGGCCTTGAAGTGGATCTTGCCGTGCGCCTCGTAGTCGATCTTTTGCACGAGCTCCGGCGCGGGCCGATAGGGCGCGCGATAGGGCTGTCCGGCGCTGGTGCGGGCGCGCTCGA
>CAZYWR010000184.1:0-3395 GCA_964651185.1 uncultured Polyangiales bacterium | reverse complement strand
GACCTCGACGCCTGCGACCTTGACTTCGACGAAGAAGGTGGCCAGCAAGGCGTCGGCGCTGCGCGAGGTGACGTCCACGCGCTTCACCTCAGGCAGAAACTCCGGGTACTTCTCGACGGCCACGATGACGGCGCGCAGCTCGTCGGGAGAGACGAACGATTCGAAGCGGGTCGAGCTCTTGGGCATGCCGGGTCTTACCGCTCAGACCTTGCCTTGCAACAGCTCGCGGGTGACGAGCCGTCCGTAGTGCCAGAGCGTGCGTCCGGCGGTCGCGCGGTCCAGGGTGCTGAAGATCGTATCGGCCAGGCCAAAGGGCAGCATGGTCGGGATGGGGCCGCGTGCGTACTCGAGCATGAACGCGTGGTTGGGCACCGCGTAGGCCTTGGCCTGGTCGGGCCCGAGGTAGGCGAGGTCGCCCGGCCGATAGGTGGTGCGCTGGAACTCGCCCGCGTGGAAGCACCACATCTCGCCCTCGAGCATGAAGTCGTAGACCTCGGTGGCGTAGCGCCCGGAGTGGCCCTCGGTGCCGATCGGCGTGCCGAAGATCAAGATGTACTCGCGCAGCGAGCAGTGGAGCAGCTTCATCTGGCCCATCGCGCCGCCCGCGTTGTTGAAGATCCACGGGCAGCCACGCGTGATGTGCTTCGGGTAGCGCGCGTAGAGTTCCTCTTCGATGCGGCGCAGCAGCGCCGCGCGCGGTTGCTCGCCGATCGCGCCTCGCGCGATCTCGTGCAGCTCCTCTGGGTCGAACAAGTACGCCATGCCGGCCGACTCTAGCGCGTGTGGTCCAATTCGCCCGCGGCTCTCCATGCTGGCCGCGCAGGTGCGAAGGCGCGGCCCGGGCGGCGCATCGCATGCGGGGTGCGCTATACGCGTGCCGATGGCGCGGCGCGTGATGTTGATCGGTCTCGACTGCGTGCCGCCCGCGCTCGCCTTCGAGCGCTACCGGGCGCACATGCCGGCTCTATCGGCGCTCATGGCGCGGGGTGCCTTTGCGCGCCTGCGCTCCACCACGCCGCCCATCACCGTGCCCGCCTGGACCGCCATGATCAGCGGTCGCGATCCGGGCGAGCTCGGCTTGTACGGCTTTCGCAAGCGCCTGCCCGGCAGCTACGAGCTCAGCTTGACGGACAGCGCCGACGTGCGCGTCGAGCGCGTGTGGGACGTACTCGGCCGGCGCGGGCTCCGCTCCAGCGTGATCGCAGTCCCGCCCTCGTGGCCACCCTTCGCGGTCCCAGGCGAGTTGGTGAGCTGCTTTCTCACGCCGAGCGCGGACGCCCCGCATACCTATCCCGCGCCGCTCGCGGGCGAGCTCGCGGCTCGCTTTGGGCCCTACACGCCGGACGTGGAAGTGCGCGCCCGCGATCGGGCGGGCCTCGACGGAGCGCTCGCGACCATGACCCGCCAGCACTTCGCCATCGCGCGCTATCTGTGGTCGGCACGCGAGCCGGACTTCATGATGTTCGTCGAGATCGGCCCCGACCGCCTGCACCACGCGTTCTACGCCGACCTCGACGAACAGCACCCGCGCCACGATCCGGCGAGCCCCTACCTCGGCGTGGGCGAACGCTACTACGCGCTGCTCGACCGAGAACTCGCGCAGCTGTTGGCGCTCGCCGAGGAGGACACGGCGGTGATCGTGGCGAGCGATCATGGTGCGCGCCCGTTGCGTGAGGCCTTTCGCATCAATGAGTGGTTAGCGCGCGCGGGCTGGCTGGCGCTGCGCACGCGGCCCGAGGCGCCGGCGCCGCTGCGTCCCGAGCTCGTCGATTGGGCGAACACGCGCGCCTGGGCCGAAGGCGGCTATTATGCGCGCGTGTTCCTGAACGTGCGCGGGCGCGAGCCTCAGGGGATCGTCGATGCGCGCGAGGCTCCGCGCCTCTTGCGCGAGCTCTGCCAGGCGCTCGCCGGCGTGCGCGGTCCGAACGGCGAGCGCTGGCACAACGCCGTCGAGCCTCCCGGCGCGCTCTACCGCGAGGTGCGCGGCGACGCGCCCGACCTGATCGCGATCTTCGACGAGCTCAGCGTGAGGCCCATCGCGAACGTCGGCGGCGAGGTGTACGCCGAGCGCGACGATCGCGACGCCGACGCCTGCAACCACGACTTCGATGGCATCTTCGTGTGCGCCGGAGCCGGCGTGTCCGCGCGCGGCGAGCTCCCCCGCTGCGCGATCCAGGACGTGGGTGCGACCGTGCTCGCGCTGTTCGGCGTGGCGCAACCAAGCGGCTGGCTCGGCAGCGATCGGAGCGGCGCAGCGTGAGCACGCGAGCGCTCATCATCGGCCTCGACGGCGCCGATCTCGCGCTCGTGCTGGCGTTCGGGCGGGCGCGCCTGCCGAACTTGTTCGCGCTGATGGAGCGGGGTGTCTACGCGCACCAGCAGAGCGTCATGCCGCCGGCGACCTTGCCCAATTGGACGACGTTTCTGACCGGCCTCGATCCTGGCCAGCACGGCGTGTTCGACTTCACCACGCGCCACGGCTACGCGGTGCGCTTCAGCGCGGGGACCGTGCGCGAGGCGCCGACTTTTCTGGCGCGTCTCGACCGCCTCGGCCTCGCCTGCTGTTGCGTCGGCTTTCCCGCGACCTGGCCGCCCGAGCGCTTGACGCATGGAGTCTTCATCAGCGGCTGGGACGCGCCCGTCTCGTTCGAGGCCGACCGCTCCTTCGTGTGGCCGCCTGCGCTCTATCCGCTGCTCTTGCGCCGTTTTGGGCCGCTGCGCTTCGATGAAGTCGATCAGTTTCGGGCTGACGAGCCCGGCTGGCACGCGCGGCTCGGCGCGCGGCTGGCCGACAAGGTGCTGCGCCGGCTCGAGCTCGCGCGCTTTCTGCTCGCCCTACGGCGCTGGGAGGCCTTTGCCTTCTACTTCGGTGAGAGCGACACCGCGGCGCATTATTTGTGGAGCCTGTACGACGAGGGCTCGCCGCGCCGTCCGTCGCGCGTCTCCGTGGCCGAACAGAGCGGGCTCGGGCGCGTGTACGAGGCGCTCGACTTCGCGCTCGGGCAGCTGGTCTCCCAGGCGGGGCCCGAAGCCGAGATCACGATCGTCAGCGATCACGGCTCGGGTGGCGCCTCGGACAAGCTCGTCTACTTGAATCGCGCTTTGGCGGAGGCAGACCTGCTGCGCTTTCGTCCGGCCGCGCGGGAGGCGCGCGCGCTCGCCCAGGCCAAGGCGCTCGCGCTCGCGGGCTTGCCGGCGCGCGTGCGCGATCGGCTATTCCGCTTCCACGGCGCGCTCCTTCCGAGCTGGCTCGAGTCGCGCGCGCGCTTTGGCGCGATCGACATGCCGCGCACGCTCGCCTTCAGCGACGAGCTCAACTACTTCCCGGCCGTACATCTCAACGAACGCGGCCGCGAGCCGCACGGCACGATCGCGCCGAGCGAGCGCGCGCGGGC
>CAZYWR010000183.1:0-6366 GCA_964651185.1 uncultured Polyangiales bacterium | reverse complement strand
TCACCAGGCCGCTGGTGCCGCCGTACTCGTCGACGACGATCGCGATCGGCGTGTGGCTGAGCCGGAAGTCCTCGAGCATCTCAGCCACCGTGCGCGACTCGGGTACGAACAAGATGTCGCGCCGCAGCTGCGCGAGACGCGTGCGCTGCGGATGCGGCGCGGCCCACACGTCCTTCGCGTACAGATAACCGACGATGCGGTCCGGGTCGTTGTTCTCGCTCAGCGGGTAGCGGCTGTAGCCCTCGCGGCGCATGCGCGCCTCGGTGGTCGCCAGATCGCCTTCGATCGAGAGCACGCTCATGTCCACGCGCGGTACCATGATCGCGCGCACCGTGCGACCCGAGCCGCGCAGCACGCGCTCGAGCAGGTCGCGCTGCGTGCCCTCGAGGCCGCCCGCGCGGAACGAGGCCTGCACGATGAGCCGCAGCTCCTCCGCCGAAGGTGCGCCGCTCTTGCGATGATCGGGAGGACCGAGACCGACCGCGCGCAAGAGCACGTTCGCGGAGCCGTTGAGCACGTACAGACACGGATACGCGGCGTAATAAAACCAGTGCATCGCGCGCGCCGAAAACAGCACGACGCCGTCGGCGTGGCGGATGGCGAGCGACTTGGGCGCGAGCTCGCCCACCACGATGTGCAGCAACGTAATGGCAGCAAAGGCGACCGCCAGGGCGACGGGATGCGCCGCGCTCTCCGGCAGCCCCACGCGCGCGAGCAGCGGCTGCACCAACACCGAAAGGGCCGGCTCACCGAGCCAGCCGAGCGCGAGCGAGGCCAACGTGATGCCGAGCTGCGTGGCGCCTAAATAAGCGTCGAGCTTATGGATGGCCTCGAGGGCGAGGGCGGCACGGCGATCGCCGCTCGTGGCGCGGCCTTCGAGCGAGGTCGGGCGAACCTTCACCAGCGCGAACTCGGCGGCCACGAAGAAACCGTTGGCGAGCACGCAGACGAGCGCGGCGAGCAGCGCTAGCACCGCACAGATGCTCCGGCCGGGTTCACCGGGGCGTTATAGCTTGTGCGGGGGGATGGGCGAGCGCGCCATCCGCGCGGCATCGGCCGACGTCGCCGTGCCTTCCGCGTTGTCGAGCGCCGCGAGCGCGCTCGTCAAACGATGGAAACCGTAATGCGCCGCCGCCGCGGGCAGGAAGGTCTCGTAGATGCGAACGCTTTGCAGGCAGAACTGCTGGCCGAGGTTGACCTCGCGCTCGAGGAAGGCTTCGAACGAGCCGTAGCCCTTCACTTCGTACAAGCGCTGCTCGCGGACCCGGTGCAGGAGCTCACCGATTTCGTAACAATGCTTTTGCGACGAACGCCGCAAGTCGGCGAGCTTCTGTTGCGTGTTCACCAGCGTTGTCAGACGCTGCTTGATGGTTTCCGCTTCGGCCGGCACGCGCGCTTCGGTGTGCAGGCTCCCCGTGGGCAAGCGACCGCGGGCGATGGACACCGGCGCCTTACGCGCAGCGTTGTCGTTGTCGGCGACGGGAGGGGGGAGACTTCCGCGCTCGCGCTTCTTGATGGCCGCGTCCGGCAGCGCCGGTGGAGGCCGCTTGGTCAAGATTTGGCTTCGCTCCACGTTGCGCACGCCGGTCTTCTCCGAGCGCACGTCTTTGGCCGCGCGAGCGGCCCCTTTCTTCGTATCCATCCCCGCTTCCCCCCTCGTGACGTTCGGTGAGCGCCACTAGACCGCCATATCATTCCGCATTCGGCCGTGTAAAGAACGTCGCGTGACTCTTGCATGGTTCCTGCTTATCCGCGGCGCCCACGCAAGCGGGACTGCTCGCGTTGCCGGTATTCCGTGGTACATCGCCGCACCTACATCGGCGCTCGGGCCTCGCCGGCGCACATGACATGGCCAATTTCACTTCGCTCTCGCTCACAGACGGCGCGCAGATCGCCGCGCAGCACGAGCTCGGCGCCTGCTTCGGCGTCGCGCCGATCGCGGCCGGGACCGTCAATTCCAACTACTTCCTCGAGACCGAACGCGGGCGCGTGTTCGTGCGCATCTACGAGCAGCAAGAGGTCGAGGGGGTCGCTTACGAATGGGCGCTGCTCGATCACCTCGCGGACCGAGGTGTACCGGTGGCGGCGCGCGTGCGCGGTCCGGCGCCAGGGGCGCTGCGGGTGGGCGGCCGGCCGGTCGCGGTGTTTCGCGCCGTCGCGGGCGAAGACCTTTGCCAAGCGCGCGTGACGCCGGCGCGGTTGATGCGCGTGGGCGCGGCCCTGGCGCGCGCGAATAAAGCGGGCGAGGACTTTCCTATCCGGCGCGCCGGCCGCTTCACGCCCGCGGAGTTGGCGGAGCTGCTCGCGCGCGCGAGTCGCGCCGGCCGCCCTGAACTCGCGGCGCCCATCGCGCGTCTGCGCGCGCTGCACGGCGAGCTCGCGGCGAGCGCGCCCGAGCTGCCGCGCGGCGTGGTCCACGGCGATCTGTTTCGCGACAACGTGCTCTGGCGCGGCGAGGAGCTGGTAGCGCTGCTCGACTGGGAGAGCGCGAGCGATGGCATCGTGATCTACGACCTCGCTGTCACCATGCTCGCGTGGTGCTGCGGCGATCAGCTCGATTTCTCGCTCGCGCGCGCGCTGGTCGAGGGCTACCGCCGCGAGCGCGCGATCGCCGAGCCAGAGTGGGAAGGGCTCCACTGGGCGCTGCGCGCCGGCTGCCTGCGCTTCGCGACCACGCGCCTCGTCGACGTCTATCTCAAGGGGATTTACCCACCCGGCTACAAGAACTACCAGCGTTTCTTCCTACGCCTCGACGCCGTCGAAGCCCACACGCCGAGCGCTCTGGCGGCCCTGCTCACGTAATGGATGAACGCAGCAGAGCGCGGAGGTCTTTGCCGGCTCCGCGTTCACGACCGACGACGTCACCACGTCATGGATGAACGCGGCCGGGGCGCGGAGGTCAGTAGAGCGTCTCCTCGCGATCGACGACGGCCGCCAGGAGTTCGGCTTCCGCGCAGACGGCTTCATCGACGCTGGCCGTGCCGCTGCACTTCCAGATATTGGACTTACGCTGCAGCACCTCGATCTCGAGCACCATGCGATCGCCCGGCACGACGGGCGTGCGGAAGCGCGCGCGGTCGATCCCCATGAAGTACATGATCTTCTGGTTGCTATCGAAGGGCTCGGACGCGTACGCGAGCACGCCCACGAGCTGCGCCAGCGCCTCCAGGATGAGCACCCCGGGAAAGATCGGCCGCCCCGGGAAATGTCCCGGAAAGAACGGCTCGTTGTACGTGACGCACTTCAACCCGCGCGCGCTGCGACGCGGCTGGATGTCGATGATCCGATCGATCAGCACGAAGGGCGCGCGGTGCGGCAGGATGCGCAGGATCTGCGCCAGGTCGAACGCTTGAATCGTCATCGCGGCCAGGCGTCGCCTAGGCTAACACGCCGCCCGGCCTCGGGCCCAGCGGCACGCTGCCGCGGCTGCGACGTCGCTACTTGGGCGTGGCGGCCGCGGCGGGCTTTGCTTGGGGGCCGGGCGCTGACTTGACCGCCGCGGGCCTTCCGGCCGACTGCGTGCCTTCGGCTCCTTCGCCGGCGTTGTAGCGCTGGATCACGACGTCGGTGAGGTCGAGGTTCGTGGGCACGTAGATCACGCCCGCCTCCCCGCGCTCGACGATGAGCGAGTAACCGTCGGTCTGCCCGATGCGGCGCAAGATGCGCTCCATGCGCTCCACGATCGACTTGGTCAGCTCGCCTTCTTTCTCGGCCAGCTCACGCTGATATTCGACGTACACCTGTTGCAGCTCGACCAGCTGCTTCTGGTAGGACTCGACCTTGGCCTCGAAGGCGTCGCGCGAGAGTATGTTCTTCTGCTGGTCGAGCTCGTCCTTGAGCTTCTTGAGCTCTTGCTGCTTCTTGTCGAGGCCTTGCTGGCGGCTCTCGAACAGCTTCTTGAGCTTGTCTTTGGATTTGCGGCCGTCCTCGGTCTCGTTGATCGCGCGCTGCAGGTCGACCACGGCGATCTTCGCGGCCTGCGCGCGGGCGCGGTGCGGCATGACGGCGGAGCACGAGAGCGCCGCGAGGAGGATCAGCAGGGCAGGGTGCTTCAACGTCATGGGGCTTCCTTTGCTGGCCGGGGTTGCTAGCCGCTTCGAGCGAAGCGGTCAAGCGCTCGCCGTGCCAACGATCATGCCGCTGCGCTGGGCACGCGCGGCGCTTAGAAGAACTGCCCGATCGTAAACTGGAAGTTGTAGCGGTCCTCCCACACGCGCTTGTTGATCGGGAAGCCCCACTCGAAGCGCAGCGGACCCATCGGCGAAAACCAGCGCAGCCCCGCGCCGTACGACCAACGCAGCGGGTTGAAGCCGCACACCTTCTGCGACGGATCGAGGCGCGGGTCCTGGCGCGCCTCGCAGATCGTGCGCTCCAAGTTCCACACCGTGCCGCCGTCGGTGAACACCACGCCTTTGATGCCCACCGCGGCCAAGATCGGAAACTCGATCTCGATGTTGGTGCGCAGCATGGCGTTGCCGCCGAGGCGCAGCTGTCCGGGCGTGCCGTTCGGGTCCACGGTGAGCGGCGAGTTCGCGATCGGGCCGAGGCCCTGGTAGGGGAAGCCGCGCACGCTCAGGATACCGCCCAAATAAAAGCGCTCGTACAAGGGCACGCCCGCCGCCCTGCGCGAGGTCACGAGGCCGGCCTCGGTGTTGACGCGGAACACCATGCCCAAGATGAGCGGATAGTAGAAGCGGCCGAAGTAACGGTGGCGAATGAACGTCCGCTGCGAGCCGATGTACGGATCGGCCGCCTCGCTCGACCACGACGCGTAGATACCTTTCGTAGGAAACAGACGGTTGTCGCGCGAGTCCCAGGTGAGAGAGAGCCGGAGCGAGCTCGTGCGCCCGCCCAGCTGCTGGTTGCGGAACGGCAGCTTCTGCTGAAACAGCGCGCCCGGCGAGGTCTGCGAGAAGAAGGCGGTCGTGGTCGCGCCGACCGTCGTGCGGTCCGCGCTGTAGCGCAACGCGAGCCGCAGGTTGCGGTGAAAGACCGGATGGCCGAGCGCGAGCCCGGCGCCGGTCTGCTTGGTCGTATAGGCCTGGAATGTGTTGTTGGTCCGGAATGCGTCGATCGACAGGCTCCAGAACGTGCTGAACAAGTAAGGTTCGACGAACTGCGTCTGGATCAACTGGCGAATGGTGGAGACCTGCGCCTGCAATGACAGAGACTGGCCATGACCCGCGAGGTTCTGTTGATCGATCTGCGCGGTCAGGATGAAGCGCTCGATCGAGGAAAAGCCCGCACCCACCTGGAACGTTCCGGTGGCGCGCTCCTTCACCTCGTAGGTGATCACGAGTCCGCTCGGGTCCGCGCCGTCCGCCTCGGACATGTCGACGCGCTCGAAGTAGCCGAGCGCGTTGACGCGATCTTTGCTCGCCTCGAGCAGGGTCTGGCTGTACTTGTCGCCTTCGTTGATCAGGATCTCGCGGCGGATGACGCGATCGCGCGTCTTGTCGTTGCCCTGAATCTCGATGCGCTCGATGTGACACTCTAGGCCGCGGTGGATCACCACCGACACGTCGACCGTGTGCTTTTCGGGGTTCAGCTCGGTCTCGGGGCTGATCTCGGCCTTGGCGTAGCCGGCGTCGCGGTAGTGGCGGGTGATGGCTTCGATGCCTTCCGAGAGCTTCGTGCGGCTGAACCACTCGCCGGGTTGCGCCTTCACCTTGTCGCGCACCTCGCGCCGGCCCCCGAGCGGCTCGACCTCGTTCCCGTCGGCGTCCTGCTCGATCACGCGTAGCCGCCCGATCTTGAAGCGCGGTCCCTCGACGATCGGGATGGTGATGTCGATCTGCTGGCGATCGGGCGTGAGCTCGACGCGCGGCGAGAGCACCTGCACGTTGAGGTAGCCGCGGTCGTAGTACAGCGCTTGGATACGCAGCACGTCTTCGTCGAAGAACTCGCGCTTGAAGGTGTCGTTGGAGGTGACGAACGAGAGCAGCCCGGTGGGGTGGGTGCGCATGAAGTCGAGCAGCTGACTGTCCGGCAGGTTGTCGTTGCCGACGAACTCGACGCGCCGAACAGACACCTCCGGCCCCTCCACGATGTCGTAGCGGACCTCGACCTGATTGTTGGGCATCGCGATCAGCTGGTAGCTGACCTTGGCGAGAAAGAACCCTTCCTCGGCGTACAGATCGCGGATCTTGGCGACCTGGGCGCGCACCTCGCTCTCGTTCAGGATGGCGCCCACTTCGAGGGTGACCTTCTCGTCGATGTCCTCTTCGTCGACCTCGTCGTCGCCCTCGAACTTAATCTTGCCGATCGCGGGTCGCTCTTTGACGGTCACGGAGAGCACGACCTCGCCGCCCTCCAGGCGCGCATGGAAGACGAGATCGTCGAAATAACCGAGGTCCCAGAGCGCGT
>CAZYWR010000182.1:0-5667 GCA_964651185.1 uncultured Polyangiales bacterium | reverse complement strand
TGAAGCTGCCGAGGAGCTCATGCGCGTGGCCGTGGAGCGCGGCGGCCTCTTGGCGGCCGAGGCGCTGCTCGACTTGCGGCGTGAGCTCCACGACGATGCGCGCTGCGCCCGCGCCGCGGAAGCCGCCTGGCGGCATCTCCCGCCGGCAGAAGCCGAGGGCGTGGGCCAGCGCGAGCTCCTGAGCCTGCTGCGCGCAGAGCTCGATCCGAGCGCACACACGCGCGGGCGCTCCTTGCCCGACCAGCTCGCGCATGCGCTCTTGGTCTACGCCCGCTCCGGGCCGCTCGCCGCGCTCGATGCCGCGCGCGCGGCACTCGCGCACGCCGAGGAGCACGTCGAGCGGCTGGCGGTACTCGACGAGCAGAGCGAAGACGAGCGCCGCGCCTGCTACCGGCTCTTGTACGAGCTCGACGTCGCCCTGCTCGAGTCCTCGACGCTCTTTGATCTGCTCGCCAGCGCCCCTGCGGCCGACGGAAATCGCCCCATGGCGAGCTTGACCGCGCTCTTGACGCGCCTTCTCCATCTGCTCGTCGCGCGCGAGCAGGCGCCCCACCAGGGCGCGGCCCCGCCGCCCTGCCTGGCGTTGCGCCTGCGCCGGCTGCGCACCTTGCTGCACCTGCTCGACGCGGACTTCAAGCCCGCCGAGGAGCAGATGCCGGAGGTGCGCGAAGCGCAGCTCTCTGCGGTGCGTCAGCTGTGCGAGCGCGTCGCAGCGGACGCGCCTAGCCCCATGGACCGCATCGTCCACGGCGCGCTCGCCCGCGGCGTGGACGCGCTCGTGCGCGGCGAGCTGCTGGAGCTGGCGGATGTCGTGCTGTGCTTGGCGAGCGCGGTGCCGCTGCCCGAAGGGCTCTTGGCGCTGGCGCAAGGCTGTCTGCTGCCCGATCTCAAGCGTTCGCTGCGCGCGCTCTCCATGCTGCACTCTGGTCTCGATCCGGGCGCCAAGGCCGGGCCGCGCGCGATCGCGGCTTCGCTGAGCGAGCTGGCGCGCGCGATCCCGAGCGACGAATCTCCGCGCACGGAAGCGCTGCGGCGCGCGCTGCTCGGCCTCTCGCGCGGGCTCGAGGCGATGCTCGTCGCGCGCTCCATCCGCGAGCTCGTGCACGCGCGCCGCGCCCTCACCCTGTTCGAAAACGCCGTGCTCGAGCTCGCCTACCTGAGCCGCGGCGCGCGCCGCCGGCTCGGCCTCGCGCACGCGGGGCTGGTCATCGACGAGAGCCCGCTGGCGGGCCTTTCGCGCGCGCTCGAGAGCGCGGCGGCGCAGGGCGCGCTCGAGGATCTCGGGCCGACGCTCGATTGGCTGGAGCGCGAGCTCACGCGCACTTTGCCCGCGCTCTTTGCGCGCGCGATCTCGCGCGTGCTGGGGAGCCTCGCCGACTGGCCACTCGACGGCGCGGAGCGCGCCTCGACCGAGCTGCTCTTACCGGCGACGGCCGAGGCCTGTCCGCTCCCGGCCTGGCTGCCGGCGTCGCGGCGTCTGGCCGGCTTCTTCGTGGTGCGGCCGCTGGGCGCGGGCCTCGCGAGCTCGGTGTTCTTGGTCAAGCGCAGCGAGGAGCGCGCCGACCGCGCGGCGCCGGGCCTGGTGCTCAAGGTGCCGCGCTACGACGCGAGCGCCGCGCGCGTGCTCAGCGAGGCCGCCTTCGAAGAGGCCTTCGCGCGCGAGCTGCCCGGCCTCTTGAGCCTGCCGCCGGACGAACATCTGGCCTCCGTGGTGAGCGTGGAGACGCGCGCGTTGCCCAAGCCGTTCTTGGTCATGGAGCGCATCGAAGGGCCGACGCTGGCGCGGGTGCGCAAGCGCAAGCTCGACCCGCTGCACGTGCTCGACGGCGTGCTTGCGGGCCTCGAGGTGCTGCACGCAGCGGGCATCGGCCACTGCGACGTCACGCCGAATCACGTGCTCTTGCGCCTGCGCAGCGGCGAGCTGCAGCCGGTGCTCGCCGACTTCGGCTTGGCCGGTCGCCACGTGCGTCCGGGTTGCGGCCAAGCCGCCTACGCGGCCCCGGAGCTGTGGGCGCAGACGCCCGCGAGCCCGCTGGCGATCGACGTGTACGCGGTGGGCTGCCTCGCGTACGAGCTCGTCACCGGGCGTCCGCTGTTTCTCGCGGCCAGCGAAGGCAAGATCGCGCAGGCGCACGTGGCCCACGACGGCGCGCCGCCCGCGTTGCTCGAGCTCACGAAGGAGCCGCGCACGGCACGACTGGCGGAGTGGATCACGCTCTGCTTGCGCGCCGATCCCGCGCAGCGCGCCAGCGCCGTGGAGCTGCGGCGCGAGTTGCGCGCGATGTAATGGTCCCCGGCGATCGGCGAGGTGGGCCGCGTGCAGGTCGTGGGTGGAGCTGCGGCGCGAGTTGCGCGCGATGCCATGGAGCTCGGACGCGGCCAGCACCGTGGCGCTCTGACCGGCCGCTCGCGACGGCGGGACTTCCCGAAACGGGAGACCCCATCGACTCTAGAAGTCGTCGCCGAACTCGGTCATTTTGCCGGCGGGCTGGCTACCCAGCACGTAGTTCGTCGGAAGGTGGTCCGCGAACGAGTAGCGTGCCTTGCTCGTCAGCAGCCATCCGGTCAGCTTCGCGACTAGGTCCGGAAGTGCGATCTCGAGCAGCTGATCGAGCGATACTTGGCTCGTGAACAGCGGCAGGATCGCCGCCAGCATGTCGAGCACTTTGCCTGGACGCGGCGCTTCGCCGGGCACCCACTCGTAGTCGTCCGGTCCTTTGGCGGCCCCGCTGTGCTTGCTCTGGTAGTGCGTGCCGACGTGGGCGAAGCGGGTCTTCCCCTCGGGCGGCAAGTGCGGAACGATGTCGCGCTCGAAGGTATGGCAAAAGACCCGCGCCGCGAGCGGATCGCCCGCGGAGCCCTCGTGCGGGATGCGGATCGTCTGCCACAGCTGCGCGAAGGCGGCGTTGCCCACCATGGGCGGCGCGAACAGGTAGGTCTGCATCATGCGAGCCGCGATCTTTCGATACGTCGGGTTGGCGTCCGACGCGATGCGATAGCTGGCCAGAGCCGCTTGCGCAGCGCCCAGGCTGTGGCCCGTTACGTAGAGGGCTTCGAGCGGCGCCCCCGGCGCCAACGCATCTGCGCGGTCTGCCTCGTCGAACGCCGCTGCGTCTTCTGCGCTGAGAATGCTCTGTCCGGACAGCGCGCGCGCGAGCGCGCCCACCACGCCGAACCACGTCGCCCGTTGGTTGCGGTAGAAACCACCGTGCACGACCGGCTGTTCACGTCCGGCGCTGCGCGCGTCGGGCACCGGCACGGTGGCCGGATTCACGTCGTTGTCGACAGCCCACGCCGATAGATCGAAGGGATCCGTGCCCCGATAGGCGAGCAACGCCACCTTCCCGGAGCGCGACTGAATCAGGTAGGCGGTCGTGTGCAGGAGCATGCCGTGGTTGACGATCTCGAAGCATCGACAGCGCGACCGCGCCTCGAGCCCGAGGCGGGTCATCATCATCGCGACGGTGGGCAGGTCGGAGTACGCCCAGCTCGACAGCACGGAGCACACGTGCCGCGCCGTTTCGTCGACGCGCGCCGGAGCCGCGAGCGGCCGCAGCAGATCCTGGTCGAGCTGCGGATAGATGGGAAAACCGGCGCCCTGGCCCTTGACCGGACGCAATGCGCTCCTAAGCGGACTGAGCAGCGCGAAGCTTTTCATCGTATACCTCCCCCGTGCTGATTCGCTGGACCTCGACCTTACTCGAAGGGCGTTCCCCGCGCCGCGGCGAATGCCCGGCGCAAACGAGCGCGCGCGGCGATCGCATTCGGTTTGCGCTTTCTTGCCTCGCCCCGGTGATCCTCGGCTGCGGTGACGACAGCCCGCCCAACGACTGTGGCGAGCTCGAGCACCAGCTTTGCCAGCGCACCGGGGAGTGTGTGGCCGTGGGCGCCACGGCGCAGGGCCATGCGCGCGACGCCTGTCTCGCGGCGCTCAAGAGTCAGCTCGTGTGTCGCGATCCCGAGCCGGAGGAGGCGGTCGACTTCGAGCTCTGTATCGACGCCGCGAAATCGATGTCGTGCGACATCGTCGAGAGCGCGTACGAGCAAGACTCGCTGCTCCAACCCGATAGCTGCGCCGCATTTCTGGGCTCGAAGATTCTGTAAAAGCGGGCCCCGGTGCATTCCGCTTGGCCAAAGCGGCCTGAGTAAATTTAATCACGAAGTAAGTGACGAACCAGACTTCCACAGCCACTATAACGAGCTCCGGAGCCGCTCTGCTGACAGCCACAGCGAACTCAAGAGCGGAAGGTGGCTTGCGCCGCTGGTGCGTCGGGTGCTTCAAGAATATGAGACGAAGGTAGACGCCGCCTACGTGACGCGGAAGTATCCAGGCGCGGGACCGGCCAACCAAGCGAAGAAAGTGGTGACACTCGCAGCCAAGCATGCGGCGATCGTGGGTGGCGTCAGCGCAGCGACGATTTCCACGTTCGAGCTCAGCATTCAGCACGATGGAAGCGCCTCGCCGGCCGACCGGATGGGACGAGCTTCAGTTGCATGCACTTCGAACGACCCAAAGCTTCACCGGTCTGAATGACGAGTCTATTGGCGCGCTCGATGGTTGGTTCGATCGCGGGCCAGCCGAGCTCACGCCCGCGACTAGCTCGCTGTCCGAAGAAGCAAGGCTCGCACTGCGCGCCTACCTGCTGATCGCCGCGGCGCTCGGCACCGCGGAGCACGACGACACATACGCGGAATCGATCGCGACGCTCACGGGCCCAGCCAACGATAATGCGGACAGGATCCGCGAGGAACGGGCCCGTCTGGCTGGTTGACGGGTTTGCGCAGGCGCGGATTTCGATCCGACACGACGGCTTCTGTTTGGTAGAAGCTCGGATGAAAGTGCTCCTGTTTCGCGTCGCGACTGCGCTTCAGCGCGCGCCGTGGCGAAGACACGCGCTTTTGCGGGCGGGAATCGGCGCGTGCTTGGCGCAGGGATTGGGTGAAAGGCGGCGTCCGCAGCGCCGGGCGGGCGGATTGAAGGCCGGCTCGATCCCGATCGCCCAGGGCGCCGGAGGGGCCAGTCGTCCGTGAGCATAGCCGGCTCTTGAGGTTCGATTCGCGCGAGTCACGGTCGCCAAGAATTGGCGGGTCGAAGCAGCCTTCCGCGACCTTGCTGCGCGTCCCGATGCCCTCGACGGGACCGAGCGAGAGCCTGCCCAGCCAGAACTGCAAAATCATGGGTCCGCGTCCGGGCTGCGCTGATCAGGTATTTCGGAAAAAAGGGGGGATCCGTCGGTGGTGCGCCTCACCGCTCGGCGTGGCCACCCTGTTGCGGGCCACCCCGCCGCCGGTATTCTAGAGCCATGAACTCCGAGCGGACCTTTGACCCCGCTGAGCGCGCCGCCGAAAAGGCGAAGTCGCGCGCGGAGGACGAGCGTGCGCTCGCGAGCGGCGAGAAGAGCCGCGAGCAGCTCGTGCATGAAAACAGCCGCATGGTACTGCGCAATGCGCGGATGGTGCTGGGCAAGTCGAAGCGGCTATCCTAACACTGATATGGTTTGGACCCTTCAAGGCTTGTCGCGACGTTTTTCGGCATGCGGTTTTCCTTTTCGGGGCTCTCGGTGAGTGAAGGCAACACGCGGTCGGGGAGCTGCGACGGTGGATCAGACTGATATACGCGGGTTGGTTACCGCATGACCTGATTCGTCGGGGGCTGCCTCGATCTAC
>CAZYWR010000181.1:0-4960 GCA_964651185.1 uncultured Polyangiales bacterium | reverse complement strand
TCCTGCGCGCCGCAGTAGCCGGGGCACTCGCTGACGAACTCCCCGTGCGCCTCTTTCTCTTGCTTGGCCTTCTCCAAGGCCACAACCTGGGCTTCGGTCAGCACCCACCCCTCCTGCGCGCTCTTGGCCTCAAGGGCTTTGCACCCATCGCCGCTCGTTCGCAGCGCGTCGCCTCACGGTACGCGCTCCTACGTGGAGTGCGATCAGAGTTCCAAGCGCGCGGAGAGGAGGCCGCCGCGCGCCGCCGGAACGAGGCCCAAACGCACGCGAGCTACCGGCCCTGCGAGATCGCGCGTGCGCAGATGCGCTTCCCACGCCCGTTGCTTGGCTCCGGGTATCCAGACCAGCTCGGCGCCGATCGCGAGGAACGGAATGCCCATGCCGAGAAACGTGGAGCCGATGTTGATGCGGCGGTTGTGACTCAGACCGCCG
Organism: uncultured Polyangiales bacterium; assembly: GCA_964651185.1. Taxonomy (GTDB): domain Bacteria; phylum Myxococcota_A; class Polyangia; order Polyangiales; family DASUME01; genus DASUME01. The sequence goes on along the minus strand of CAZYWR010000181.1, from coordinate 4,528 downwards.
ATGGAATCCTTGAACAAGAACGCGAGCCCCGTGGAGAGCAGGCCCGCGGAGGTGCCGAGATAGATGAACCCCACGAACGCGCGCCCGCGGTGCTCGCCTTCGGCGCCGCGCTGCCACTCGCTCTCGGTCTCGCGCACGATGACGTCGGGCGCCAGGCCGCTCGCCTTCCGCACCTGAAATCGGCGCTGCATGCGCTCCATGCCGGACGGGATGAACAGGCCGGGAACCGTGAGCAGCTGCGCTGCGCCGCCCGCGATCAAACCGATGCCCGTCAGGCGCAACAGCGCGTCGTGCCGTTGCTGCAAGACGATGCCGCTCGGAAGCATGAGCGCGCCGAGCGTGCCGCCGACGATCCCGCGGGTCATGCGCTCGTGGCGGGTTTGATCCGCGTAGTAGTCGAGCTCGCGATCGAGCTGCGCGAGCGCCGCCTCGCCCGCGGACGCGAGCGCCGGGGGCGGCGGAGACGGCGACATGTTCGTTTGTGCGCGCGCGCTTGAACACGTGTTTAGGACGGCCCAGACGAGGACGAGCCGCAATCCACACCCGAGCCACGTCTCGCGCGTCCGTGTCGTTCCGAAAAGCATGCGCGAAGGCTACTGGCGAACCCGGCGCTATCAACGGCGGCTGGGGTGGCCGGCGCACTCTCGCGACGCGAAGGCCGGCTCGCGCGCAAGGTCCGCCGGAAGAGCCTTACTTGGCGCGCAGCCGAGCGAGCAGCTGGTCGGCGAGATCAGCGACTTCGCTGGTCTCGAGCGCCGGACGGTCCTTGCGGCTGTAGGGCTCGATGGCGTGATCGGGAAGACCCTCGAGGAAGCGCGACAGCGCGCACTCCATCGGTTTCCGCCCTTGTACTCACCACTAATTCTCGTGAGAGAGCAGGCCGCATCGCTCATCCTAAACATTCTGACGGTGTCGGTCGCGGCCAGTCCAGCACTACCAACGGAGTATCGATTCGATCGTGTGAGTGAAGTTTCCCGGGAGCGGGCCGCCCACGAACATGGAGTACCCACTATCGCTCACAAAAGGATAGTCGCAGGAATGCGACTGCGCTCGGACTTGCGATGAAGCCTGCAACGAGGTGGACTTCACGATCTCAGCAACCTCGCCACCTCCCATAAAGACTCCGCTTACGCCCGACAGGAAGCTTGCTGCCACTCCCGGCCACATGTTGCCTGATTGCGGTGCCGAGCAGGATGTAGTTTGGGCCGAGAACGACGCTGAACCGATCACCACCCCGCCAGGATCGACGATGAAGTTGGACCCCGGAATGCACGTGGCTTCCGCAGTTAAGCTGCTGCGACCGCTCTCGCATCCTCCTAGCTTCCACACTCCGGCAGTATCATCCGCTCCCACCGTCAACGGAGGGAGCGATTCTGTGGTGGAGGTGTTACAGCGTGTCGCCGCATCGGTGTTGTTGTGATGAACAGCGATAGCACCGCCATTCGAGTAAGGGCCGCCTATTCGAGTGAGAAAGAAAACATGCGTAGTTGTAGGTCTGATGTAGACGTCTGGAGCAGTCTTACCCGTCGTCGACCGGCGATATATTTCGGCGCTGGATTGCAGGCTCAGCAGGAATGGGCCCGTGGCTTTATGCACACCATATCCGTCGTCTGAAGCGGCTGCAGCACGCTCGTGAGTACCCGTAGTCGCCGGGTGCATCAGAAGGAGCCGTGCGCACTCAGCACGCCGCCGTTGGCGACCGGCGCGAAGTCGATGCGCGTGGACGCGAGGCCGCGCTCGCCACGCGCCTTCACGTGCTGGTCCCATGCGCGGCGCGCATCTCCCTTGGCCACCAGCAGATCGGTGCCGAACGCCAGCCAGCCGAGGCCCACGCCGAGCAAGCTCGTGCTGATCTTCAGCTGACGCAGCTCACTCCAATCGCCGACGTGATCTCGGAACAGCAGCGTGAGTCCGACCGGCACCAAGGCCGCACCGATCGCGAGGTGGATGCTGCCGGAGATGCGGCGCGCGCTGCTCTCGTTGCGCGCCATCTTCTCCCACTCTTTCTCGGCCTCGATCACCAGCGCGTCCGGCGCCATGCCCTTGGCCTTGCGCTCGCGATGGCTCACGCGCAGCCGCTCGACCTCCGACGGGAAGGCGGCGCTGACCACGGGCACCAACGCGACCGCGCCGCCGACGATCAGGCCGACGCCCGTGAGCTGCACCAAGTCGCTCTTGCGGTGCTGCAGCACGATGCCCGTCGGCAAGCTTATCCCCGCGACCGCGAGCCCTGCCAGCCCGCGGCCCAGGCGCTCGCGTTTCGCATCGTCTGCGAGTAAGTCGATCTCACTCTCCAGTCGCTCGAGCGCTGGATTGTCGCGCTCTTGCGCGCAGGCGACGGAAGGAAGCGACAATGCACTGGCAAGCGCCAGGTACACGCACAAGGCCTGAATCGAAAGCTTCGTCATGCGCGTTGTGTGGGAACGAAGTCAGGCGGCGTTACGCACCGCGCGCAGTGTTCGAATCTCGTTCACGACCCGGTTCGACGACGCTCGATCAACGTGGCGACGGAATCGCACAACAACTCGAGACCGAAGCGAAAGAGGTGGTCCGGCGAGCCGCCTGACGCTTGCAGCGCTTGTCCTGCCGCCGGACCCACACGACCTGCCACGGGATAGCTGCCCGTGCGCACGCGCAGGAGCAGCGGGATGGTCGTCGTCCACCACTCCTCCTCTGACAGACCGCTGCTCTGCTGCGCACGCAGATCGGCGATGCGCGCCCGCGCGGTGCTCTGCACGTGAAGCACCAAGAGCGCCACGATCGAGTCGATCTCGGGATCGCTGAGGCCGATGCCGTCGAGCACACGTACCTCGGCCTCGTACTTCATGCACGCGCTGGGCCCGAGCACCGGCCGCGTCAAGGGCGCGTCCAGCAACCATGGGTGGCGTTCGTAGAGCTCCTGGTAGCGCTGCGCGACGAAGCGCATCCCTTCGCGATAGCCCCCGGGTTGCGTACTCGGCTGCTCCACGTGCTCGTACAGCTCGCCGTACGCGGCGTCGGTCATCAGATCGATGAGCTCGCTCTTGCCCGGCACATGCGAGTAGAGCGACATGGTACCGACCTCGAGCTGCTCGGCGACCCGCCGCATCGACACGGCCTCGAGGCCCTCCCGGTCCGCAAGCTCCACGGCCGTCTTGACGATGACGCGCATGCTCAGCCCCGTACGCCCGGCGCGTTCCTGGGGAGACCAGAGCAAAGCGAGCGTTCGCGCCTCGTCCTTGACGCGAGCGCGTGGCTCAGGCTCGCGCGCAGTCTGGCGCTGGGCAGGCTGCCCGTCTCTCTGGGCGCGCGCGCGGACCTTTCCTGCACTCTGCCGGGCACGTTCATGGCCCGCAGGCACTCGAGTCTTCGCGCGCTCCATCGTACCACCGGCACGCTCCGCATCCCGCGCGACGCGGTCGCGACCACCGTCGGCCCGCTCACGGCCGCGCTCGCCAGTCGCCTTCGCTTGCGAGGCGCTTTTCTTGAGTTTCCGGTCCGACCTGGTGGTCATGTACGCCTCTTCTGGCAGACGGAGCTTGACGCGTCGAACGCTTAACCGTACACCGTACGGCGTTGGGAGTACGACGTACGGTACACCGTACACGATCAGCGACCGCCCCGCCCGTAGGAGCACTCATGCAACCCACCTTACGCATCACGCGCGACCTCGTCCGCGAACTCGGCCCCAGGATGGTCGCATTGGCGCGCCGCACAGCGCATAGCCGCGAGGACGCGGAAGATCTCGTGCAAGAGATGTGGATTTGCGCGCTCGGCGCAGCACCTCAGTTCGAGGGCCGCTCCAGCGTGAGCACCTGGCTGACCACGATCTTGCGTCGCCGCATCGCGGATCGCTACCGACGGCCGCGCGTCTCGCTGCCGCTGGACGAAGAGCGACTCGACGACGGGCGCGAGGACGTGTTCCAGCTCTTGTCGGCGCAGGAGCAGGCCGAAGCGCTCAAACGTCTATTTCCGGTGCTCAGCGCACTGGAGCGCGATGCCCTGAGGCTCTGCGCGCTGGAAGATCTCGACCGCGATCAAGTCTGCCAGCGACTCGGGATCACGCGCGGACACCTACGCGTCATCCTGCATCGCGCTCGCCGTCGGCTCGAGTCGCAGACGACATGAGCTGTAAAAGTCGCGACTTAATCTGACAACAGGGCGACCGAGCAGCGATGTCCGGCAACTCATACTGTCCGATCCTCAGCCCGCTGCAAGCACCTTCTCCCGCGCCAACGGCGCGCTATCGAGGAAGGTCTCTAACGGCGTTTTGCCGTAGCACCAGTGGCCCTGGTGCGGGCGCTGTTCGTTGTACTCGGTGATCCACGCGTCCAGGTCGCGCTGCAGCTCCTCGATGCCGCGATACACCTTCTTGCGGAGCGTGACGCGGTAGAACTCGTTGAGCACGGTCTTGTGGAAGCGCTCGCAAATCCCGTTTGTCTGCGGGCTCTTCACCTTCGTGCGCGTATGGTCGATGTCTTCGACCGCCAGATAGAGCTCGTACTCGTGATGCTCTGGGTTGCCACAGTACTCTGTGCCGCGATCGGTG
>CAZYWR010000180.1:0-2452 GCA_964651185.1 uncultured Polyangiales bacterium | reverse complement strand
CCCGAGAGCACGTTTTTTGGCGCGCCTAACCGGGCGCCGGCCGGGGAGCCCGGCCAACTCGAGCCTGCGGAGCAGCGGAGCGAGCCACCTTCGGACATCGCCGGCGAGCTCGACGCGAGCTCCGAGCCCGAAGCGGAGCTTCGAGCAGGTGACGAAGGTGAAGGGGCGCAGCCCGAGCTGGACGATCCGGCGCTCCCCGAGCGCGAGAGCTACACGCGGACCCGCAGCATCGCGGACGTGACCCAGGACCTGACGGTGGCGGACGGCGAGCTCGAGCTGTTGATGGCCGACGTGCGTGATGAGCCGGAGCCCCTCCCCGTGCGGGACTTCGACGCGGACGTGACCCTTCCGCTCGAGCGGGGCGAGCGCGGCGGCCCCGAGCCGGTATCGCTCGAGGGCCTGAGTGCGCTGCTCGAGCGCGGGCCCGCGTCTGCTCCCCGCGCTGCTCCCCGCGTCCCCCCGCCCCCTCCGAACCGTCGCGATCCCTCCGACGACGACTGAGTGTCGTGTCCGCGCACCTGCCTTCGGCCGGCGTGCGCCACGGGCGCGCCATCGCCAGCTACGCGAGGCGACCGGCGCGGAGCGCCGAATCGCTTGAGTCCGTAGGGATTTCCAAGCATTTCGTCGCCAGCGCGAGTCCGCGCGCAGGTTCGACCCCTAGGTCGGACGAGCACGGAGCTCATGCTGGCGGCGAAAAGGCGCCGGAGATCGTAGGAATCAAGCGATTCGGCGCTCTAGCTCAGGCGAGTGCTCAGCCGCGGCGCAAGTGGCGACGCGCGACTTCCGCCCACGCCCCATCTGGCTCGAGCTGCAAGTACACGCGCCAGTGGCGCCTGGCAGCCGACCGCTGCCCTGCTTCTTCGAGGGCCATCGCCAAGTTGAAGTGGGCGTCTGCGAAGCCAGGGTCGGTCTCGACCGCGCGCGCAAAGCACGGGACCGCCGCCTTGGCGTCGCCGCGCTCGTAGTACAGAAAGCCGAGGTTGTAATAGGCTTCGGGTTGGTCGGTGTCGATCGCGAGGGCGCGCCGGTACAGACCTTCGGCTTCTTCGGGAAAGCCGCGACGAAAGCGCACATTGCCGAGATTGGTGAGCGCGTTGGCGAGCTCTGGGTCGAGCTCGACCGCTCGCCGGTACAGCTCCTCCGCCTGCGCAAAGGTGGCCTCGTCCTCATCGAGCCGGCAGCCTTCGAGGTAGAGCTCGTAGGCCGTGCGCTTTTTGGGATCGAGCTCGCCATGCCGCTGCAGTGTGCGCACGACATCCTCTCGCAGCTGGCGCACGTCGAAATCGAGCACGCCCTGGCCCGTGCTCGGTTCGAACTGCCCTTGCGCGTCGCGTACGATGACGCTGCTTCCGCTCGCCGAGATGCGCAGCTCGGTGAGCGGACGCGTCACTCGCGGCAGCATCGAGCGCAGTGAATCGACGCTGCGGCGCACGCGCTGCAGCGGAACGCCCGCGTCGAGCAACGTCTTCGCCGTGCGCACGCCGACCAGATCCTGGAACGTGTAGCAGCGGCGCCGTCCACGCCGCCCGGACGGGGAGAGGAAACCCGTGCGATCCCAGTAGCGCAGGCGGCTCGGCGCCAAATTGAAGAGGCGCGCCACGTCGCTCGGCGAGTACAGATCGTCGAGGGGATCGCGGCGCAGCTCGACCCGCGCTGGCTCCGGATGATCAGAGGCGCGCTTGGCATCGATACGCCCGCCTCCTTCCCCGAAGGCGACGTGAATCACGTTGTCGCTGTCGCTCAAGACATCCTCCGCGAGCCGCGCACGTGAAAGGATAATCCGATCGCGCGTCGCGGATCGACTTTGATCTGCACGACCGAGACCGCGCGGACGCGCAGGCTCCGCGCGACCGGCCCGCGCCATCGACCGTGCACGGGGCCGTTCGCTGCGTACGGAACGTGCGTTGGCTCGCCCTGGAGCGCGAGGCTACAGTGCACGCGTGCCCAGCTTGGACTCCCGCGCGCCCGTGTCCGAACCCGTCGTACTGATCTCGGACATACACGGTCGGCTCGACGCCCTCGACGCGGTGCTCGAGGAGGGGAAGCGGCACGGCGCCAAGCGCGTCTACGTGGCGGGCGATCTGCTCAACGGCGGGCCGGACCCGCTCGGGGTCTGGCGCCGCCTCACCGAAATCAAAGCGCAATGCGTCCGCGGCGTGAGCGACTCCGCGCTCTGCAGCGTAGACGCGAGCAAGCTCGTGCCGATGAACGAGCTCGAGCGGCAGAAGCTCGACGCGTTCTTGTGGACGCGGCGCGCAGTCGGCGAGCTCGTCCTCGAGAGCTTGCGGCGGCTTCCGCTCAGCTTACGAGTGCCGCTGATCGACGGCGGAGAGCTCGTGCTCGTGCACGGCTCGCCGAGCGACCCGTTTCAGGAGATCACACACGACATGGACGACGAGGAGATCCTGGCGCTGGTCGGAGACGACCCGGCGGACATCGTCGTGTGCGGAGC
>CAZYWR010000179.1:0-2074 GCA_964651185.1 uncultured Polyangiales bacterium | reverse complement strand
CGCCCGTTCGCGCCGCCGTTTCTGCGCGCCGGCCGCGCCGTCATCGCCCAGACGGCCGCGATTTTGCACTTTCTGGGCCCGCGCCTCGGGCTCGTGCCAGCGCAGGAGGCGGGCCGTTTCGCGGTGCTCCAACATCAGCTGACGATCGCCGATCTCGTGGCCGAGGCGCACGACACACAACATCCGATCGCGGTCGGGCTCAACTACGAAGATCAGCGTTCAGAGGCGCAAAAGCGCGCCCACTCTTTCGTGCGCGAGCGCGTGCCCAAGTTCCTCGGCTACTTCGAGGCAGTGCTCGCGCAGAGCCGCGCCGCCCGTCGGCCTTACTTGGTCGGCGCGCGCTGCAGCTACGCGGATTTGTCGCTGTTCCAGGTGGTCGCGGGGCTCGGGTACGCGTTTCCGAACGCGCTGGCGGCGCTCGCGCGCAAGCACCGGCGCGTCATGGAGCACTCGGCGCGTATTTCGCAACGGCCGTGCCTGGCGCAGTACCTCGCTTCGCCGCGCCGCATCCCTTTCAACGAGCAAGGCATCTTCCGCCACTACCCGGAGCTCGATCTCGAACGGGGCCGCGCGCGCCGCTAGAGCGCAGCGCGTGCGTGGAAAAAGCGCTGCGCGAGCGTGAGCTCCTGTCGGAGCTCGGGTGGCCCTCCCTCCCGCAGCGCCTGGGCTTGCCGCTCGATCTGGGCGAAGTCGATGGAGCGGCCCAGCGCCGCCTCCACGCGCTTGAGGAAGCGCCGCTCCGGCGTGCCTAGCTGACCGTCGGCGATCGCGATCACCTGCAGCACCTTGAGTAGAGCCTCCTGGGTCGCAGCGTCGAGCTGCGGTAGCTCCGCGAGCCAAGCCAGCTCATCGTCGCGGAAGCTCGCCTCGTGGACCGCGATGCGCTCCGGCACGGGTAGGCTGTCGATCAGCAGGGACAGCGCCAGCGCTTCTTCGTGGCCGATCGGGCCGCGCGCCGTCGCCAGCAGCCAAGCGCCGTCGAGGATCGTGCGCGCGGAACCCGCGTCGCCGAGTTGGATCTCGGCGCAAGCCCGCGCGAGCGCGCGCCGGTAGCGCATGGAAGTGTCGACCGCGCGTGCGAAGCGCCGCAGTGAGATCTGATTCCACACCGCGCTGATCACGATGCCTGCGACGGGCAGCGCATCCCGCAGCACCGTCTCTTGCAGGAGCCGGCGACCGACGTCCATCGCGAAGTCGCTGCGCTGCATCTGCCGGATCACGCGCCAGGGTTTGGTCTCGCCTTCGCCGTTCGCGTCGGGCTTGTCGTGGCGGGTCGGTTCTTGGACCAGCTCCACCCCGCGCGGCATGGCGAGCAAGGTGGAGATCTCGCCCACGTCGTCGCCTTCGAAGGGCACGCCGTAGATCGAGGCGAGATCGAAGGCGAGATCGATCTGCAGCGCCATCGTGTAGAGCAGCTCGGCGCCCACGGAGAGCACGCCGAGCGGGATCGCGAGCGGGGCGACCGCGCCGTCCGTGGCGAGGGAGAGCAGCTCAGCCGCGCTCGCGCCAGTCGCGCCGGCAGCGCCGGCGATGGTCGCGCGCAGCAGCATGCGGCGGATGCGCGCTTCAGCGCGCTCCTCCGCCGACATCGCGGGGAAGAGCTCGTCCCAGTAAGCCGGCGTGCGCGTGCGCGCCCGCTGGGCGATCTCCGCGTAAATGAAGCGCTGCACCCAGCTCGAGCTTCCGTCTTTCCCGTGCGCGATCTCGCGGGCGGCAGTTCCAATCTTCGTGCCGGCTTCCAGCAGCGCAGTGGCGAATCCATCGGCCAGAGACATGGGCTCTCCTCTCGAGGTCCTCGCCCTGAGCATAAGCCATACCGAGGCAGCGCGCGCGGGCGGCAACCTACGCGCGCTGCGATCGTACCGAGCCGGCGGCCACCCCGTTCAGCTGCTGCTCAGCTGCTTCATGATCTCGGCCTTGGTGCGCTCGTAGCGAGCTTGGAGGCTCACGGCCTGCTCCTCGCCGAGCACGCGCTGTGCGGCCGGGAAATAGTCGTTCTCCTCTTCTTGCGTGTGGTGCTGGATCATCTCCACCAGCTCGTTGAACTGCGTACCCCAGCTCGGGTCATCACAAG
>CAZYWR010000178.1:0-2441 GCA_964651185.1 uncultured Polyangiales bacterium | reverse complement strand
CACGCTCCCAAAGCGGCCGTGCAGCACCCGCGCACGAGCACCGAACGGCGCGAGCCGCGCGCGCGCGGCCGCCAGCGCCTTTGGATCGCGATCGATGCCGTAGACTACGCCGTCGGGCGCGCTCGCCTCCAATATCGCGACGGCGTGACCCGCACCGCCCAACGTAGCGTCCACGTAGCGTCCGCCTGCTCGCGGCGCCACGGCGTCCACGGTCTCGCGCAAGAGCACGGTCTCGTGCACGAACGCACTCATAGTCCGAGCTCCGCGAGCTGCGCAGCCATCTCCGCCACCTGCCCTTCGTCCTCGCGCACCGCCTTGGTAAGCGCGTCGAAGCGCGCCTTGTCCCAGAGCTCGATCGTCTTGCCCATGCCGGCCCACAGCACCTCGCGCGTGAGCTCGGCGTGTTCGCGCAACGACGGCGGCAAGAGCACACGCCCGAGCTTGTCGATCTCGCACTCGACCGCGCCCGACACGTAGATGCGCTTGAGCATGGCGACGTTCTTGTTGAAGCTCGGCAGCGCGGCGAGCCGCTCTTCGAAGGCCTCCCACTCGCGCATCGAGTAGGCGACGAGACAGGTATCGAGGCCGGTCGTGATCATCAGCCGGTTCTCCCCGCTAGCGGCGAGCACATCGCGGAAGCGTGCAGGGAGCGATGTCCGCCCCTTGCCGTCGACCGTGTGCACGTAGCGCCCTCTAAACACGTCGTCGCCATCCCACTCGATCCACCGGACCGCACCCGCGATCCGCAACTTACCACTTCTTTCCACCTATCAATACGAATCCGCTCGGGTCAACTTCCTGAGTGCGCTAAGTAGCGGAGAAGCAGCGTGAAATGCGCGGCACTTCGCGCCGAGGCAAGGCCCCTTCGCGAAGCTCTTGCGGCGCCGCAGCGAGCGTTCGCGTGGACACCTGAACGGCGTGTCAGCGCATCTTGGGTGGAACTATGCTGAGCGTATGACGAGTAGTGAGGACCCGTTGGAGCGGGCCTGGACCGAGCTCGAGGGCGCCTGGGACGACGACGCGGCCCATCGCCGCTTCATCGCGCTGTGCAGCGCGCGTGGTGCGCTCGCCGAAGCAGGACGGCGCTATCGCGAAGTGCAGGAGCGCGATCCCATGCGCCGAGATCAAGCGGCGCGACGACTCGATGCCGTGCTCGCCGCCGCCCTGTCGAGCTTAGAGACCGGACGAGCGCGGCCCAAGCCGCGCCGCAGCCGTCTGTTTTGGGCTGCCTGTGGTGTGTGCGGAGGCCTGTGCTTGTACGCGCTCCTCGCGCTCCTGCGCATGTTCGCGCGCTCGTGAGCGCGCACGCGCCTCGCCCCGCGCCTGTGCCCGATCGACTTACCCAGGCAATCGCTCTCGAGCGCGTGCGCATATCCGGGAAGCGAACGGGTTTCCGAAGCGGCGCGCGCCGCGATACCCTCAAAGGCGCACGTCGGGGGGACCTTGCAGCTCGATTTCGCGGCGCGCGAGCTGACTGTGAAGCTCGTCTACTACGGACCGGCGCTGAGCGGGAAGACCACCAACCTGCAAGCGCTGCACGAACGCGTCAGCGAAGATGCGCGTGGCCGCTTGATGACGCTCGACACGCGCGACGATCGCACTCTGTTCTTTGACCTGTTGCCGCTGCACTTCAGCGCGCCTGGTCTGACCGTCCGGCTCAAGCTCTACACGGTACCGGGCCAGGTCATCCACAACGCCACCCGCCGGCTCTTGCTCACGGGCGCCGACGGCGTGGCGTTCATCGCCGACTCACGGCGCAGCGAACGCCGCGAAGGTGCGGCGGCCTTCCTCAACCTGCGCCAGAACCTGCGCGACAACGGCCTCGATCCCGATGAGATGCCGGTCGTGATCCAGTTCAACAAGCGCGACCTGTCCGACATACGCTCAGACCAAGAGCTCGACGAGCTCGCGCGGCGCGGCAAGGAGCCGGTGTTCAAGGCGGTGGCGACGCGCGGCGAAGGCATCTTGCCCACCTTCTTCGGTCTGGTGCAGCTGACCTGGGAGAAGCTCGAGCGCGAGCATCGCCTGGAGCAGAAGTTCCAGGTTCGGATGGAGAACGTGCTCGGGAGCTTGCGCGCGCGCCTCGACCCACGGCTCGCCGCGGCGCGGCAAGGGGGCGCGGGATGAGCGAGCGACAGCCGGCGCGCGGCGCGCGGCGCGAGGAGCCTTGGCTCACGGATACACCGCGGCTCGAACAGCTGCTCGAGCGCGGTGCCCTCGCGGACGTCTGCCGTTCGTTCCACGAAGCTTTCGGGCTGCCGGTGCGCGTGGTGACGCTCGACGGCGCGCTGCTCGCTGCCGTCGGCGCGCCAGAGCTAGCCAGCGCAGGGGGCCGCGAACGTGAGCTCGCGCTCGAGTACGAGGGGCGAAAGCTCGGGCGCCTGATCGTCGGGCCCGAGCGACCGGAGCGACGCGACGATCTCGAAAAGCTCGCGGTCCAT
>CAZYWR010000177.1:0-1662 GCA_964651185.1 uncultured Polyangiales bacterium | reverse complement strand
GCGCTCTCGTCTGCTTGGGTGAACGTCCATTGGCTCGAGTGGGACTGGCTGACGGCGCCGGGTCTGCTGTCGAGCATCACGGGGGACGACCGCGTCAAGGTCTGGAACACGTTTGCAGACTGGCCGGGCGTGCTGGCGCTCGCCATGTCCATGGCCGGCTCGAGCAACGTCTCCCAGGACGTCTACAACGCGAACATGCACCAGTGCGCCGACGGCGAGTACGACGACTCCTGGCGCACGTTCGCGGCCAACGCGGCGGCCGCGGGCCGCACCGGGGCCGACACCGTCGTGTCGCTCGCGCACGAATTCAATGGCACTTGGTTTCCCTGGCACCCGAGCGAAGACGTCAGCGTCGAGACCTGGTTGAGCTGCTGGCGGCACGTGTACAGCGCGATCAAGAGCGCGTCGGACTTGCGCGTGATCTGGGTGTTCTCGGCGAGCGCCAACACGGAGAAAGGCGGCGACTACGCGGTCGACAGCGCCTGGGATGCGTACCCCGGCGACGACTACGTCGACGTGATAGGCGTCGATCGCTACGATTTTCGCGCGCTCGGCACGTCGCAGAGCCGCAATTGGAGGGACAGTTGCGGCAACTCCCAGGACCTGTGCAATGCTGCGCGCTACGCGCGCGCCCACGGCAAGCCCCTCGGCATTCCGGAGTGGTCGATCGAACGCGGCCAGTACGGAGACGGCGACGATCCGCTCTTCATCGACCTGATGTACGGATTTTTCCGCGACAACCGCGACGTGCTGATGTTCGAGAACATCTTCAACAACGGCGGCGAGGGCGACTGGTATCTGTATCCAACCGACTCGCACAACGCCAAGTCTTCGGCCCGCTACCAAGAGCTGTGGGGCTCGCCCTGAGTTAGTCTAGTGCTTGAGCGCGAGCTGGGCTTCGATGGCGTCGATGAGCTCTTGATTGCGGAAGGGCTTGCGGACCTGGGGTCTACGCGTCTTGGCGAGAAACGAGCGCGCGCGTTCGGTGAACGCGCCGCCCGTCAGGAATACGAAGCGATCACTCAGGTCAGACCGCTCGGCCGCGGTGCGCTCGTAGAGGTCCATGCCGGTAAGTTCGGGCATCATCAGATCGCAAAGCACCAAGTCGAACGACCCCTCCAGGATCGAAGCCAGCGCTGCGCGCGGATCCGTGAACGTCGCGACGTCGTAGGTGTTGCCGAGCACGGCCACGATCAGCTCGCACATCAACGGCTCGTCGTCGATCACGAGTAGGCGCGGGCGCCGCCGCCGCACCTGGCCGGCCGGTGGCACCACGCTCACCGGCGCGCGCACCAGCGAGAGCGCATAGCTCGGGACGATCACGCGTACGGTCGAGCCCTTGTCGGGCACGCTCTCGACGTCGATGGTCCCGCCCATGCCGGCGATGAGCTCGCGGCTGACCGACAACCCGAGCTCCAGACCGTCACCCGAGCGCGCCGCGAAGGCCGGGTCGAAGATGCGTCCCTTGAGGGCGGGTGTGAGCCCGCGGCCGGTGTCCGAAATCGAGACGATCACGTCGCGGTGCGGACTGGTGGCGGTGGCCACCCGGATGATGTGATTGCCGGCGGGATGCTCGCGGATGGCGCGCACCGCGTGGAGCAGCAGGTTGAGAAACACCTGCCCGAGCTGAGTGGGGTTGCCGCGCACGTGCGGGACGCTCTC
>CAZYWR010000176.1:0-13756 GCA_964651185.1 uncultured Polyangiales bacterium | reverse complement strand
TAGGCGGGCTGCTCCTGGGCGCGCTGATGGGGTGGCGGCGCGAGCCGTCGCCCAAAGATCCTTCCATGATCGCGAAGCTCGGTATTGCCGGCGTGCTCGGCTCGGCGCTTCCCTGGGCGGCGCAGGCCTGGGCGCAACGCTCTCTGGACTCAGGTCTGGTGGCTGTGCTCAACGCATGCACGCCGCTCGTCACATTGTTGATGGCCGCCGCGAGCGGCCAGGAACGCTTGGCTCGGCAGCGTGTGGGTGGCATCGCGATCGCGATCCTCGGGACCTTGCTCGTCGTGCGCGGCGAGGTCGGGATGGGTCGTTCGGTGCTCGCGTTGGGCGTGTCGGTTCTCGCTACGGTCGGCTACGCGTTTGGCGCTGTCTACACGCGCGGCCATATCTCGGGGAAGGTCCGGAGTCTGCCCGCCGCGGCCCTACAGCTCGCGATCGGTGCGCTGGTGCTCGCTCCGATCGCGGGCTGGGCCTACGGACCACCGCCCTCCGCGCTACCCTTATCCGTCGTCTTGTCGCTGCTGGCTCTCGGCCTGCTCGGTACGGGCGTCAGCTTTCTCATCTACTTCACGTTGCTCGAACGGGTAGGCGCGACCAACACGTCGATGGTCACCTACCTCGTGCCGCTCGTGGCGATCGCGGCCGGCGCTTTCTACCGAGGCGAACACTTCGGTCCCAACGTGATCGCCGGCGGCGCAGCCTTAATCTTTGGCGTATGGCTCGCCCAGCATCAGTCCGGCGCAACAACTGTTGCGATCGCGACTCGCCAGAATCAGAGCACCAGACCGCCGTCGACCTGAAAGACCTGTCCGGTGATGTAGCTCGCGCGAGCGGACGCAAGAAAGCACACGAGCTCGGCTACTTCTTCCGGTCGCCCCATGCGCCCCATGGGAATGCGTGTCTTGACCGCTTCCATCAGCTCCGTCGGCACCTTGGCGGTCATGTCCGTCTCGATAAAGCCGGGAGCGACGGCGTTCACGCGCACGCCGAAGGAGGCGACCTCCTTGGCCAAGGCCTTGGTGAACCCGATGATCCCAGCCTTGGAAGCGGCATAGTTTGTCTGATTGAAACTCCCATAGATACCGGTGATGGAAGTCATATTGATGATGGTGCCTGAACGGCGTTTGACTAGCGGAAGAACGAATGCGCGCGAGACCTGATAAACGCCGCCGAGATTGGTGTCGATCACTTCGTCCCATTTCTCTGGCGAGAGCCTGACGAGCGGCGCGTCGCGTGTGATCCCGGCGTTGTTCACGAGCACGTCGAGCACGTCGAAGTGCGCCATGACGGCGCCGGCGCACTCTTGGACCTGGGCGCCATCGGCTACGTCGCAGGGCAGCGCGATGCACCTGCGATCGGGGTAAACAGCGCGCATTCTTTGCGCCATGTCATCGGCTTTGATGCGGTTTGTATGATAAGTGAATGCCACTTCGGCACCCTCCTCCAACAGTCGTTGAACGACCGCGGCGCCCAGTCCGCGGCTACCGCCCGTGACGAGCACCTTCAACCCTGAGAGCATGCTCATGTTGCCTCCTGCGAGCGCGCTCGCGCTCCGATCTCGCTGCCGCACACATACCAGCAAAGCGAGATTCGCGGCACCGCATGGTCATCCGAGACCGACGTACGTGAGAGGCCAACGCCGGGACTTCACCCCGACATAGCGCTTGACCTTGAGCGATTGCACTGGCACTAACGAGCCAAGTGCTTCACGCGTAGTTTCCCCCTTAACCGCGCCGTACCACTGTTCAGCATTGTAGAGCTCCGAGCGGCTTGTTCTTCTGAGTGGCTCGCGAATTCCGCTCGTCGGTGTCTGCGAGCATCGAGCGACGAGATACGGCGTAGGCGAACGATCGGTTTGAAGACCGGCCGGGCGGCGCGCTTATGTCTGTCCGCCACGGAGCAGACACTGTCGACGTTCTCGCAGTAAGTGTACTTGTGTTCGGTCGCGCACTGCACGCTGTGCAGTAAGCCTAGCCGCTCGTGCCCCCGCGCTGGCGGTCGTGGTCGCGCGCGCTCGCGATTGTTTGCGCTGAGCCGCGGTCGGCGGCGTGTCGAGAAAAGCGATCTGCAAGCCCATCACAGGAAGAGAGCTCCATGCGACGAGTCGAAGAACTGCCCCTGAACGCCGCTGATCCCATCTCCATCGTAGGTATCGGATGCTTGCTTCCAGGTGGGATTAGCTCGGCAGCCGAGTTGGTTTCGGCGCTTCGCAATCGGCACGACTGCATCTCGCGTGTGCCCGCTGATCGCTGGGACGCCGATCAGTATTACGACCCGGACGCGGTGGTCGCGCCCGGAAAGACCTATACGCGGCAAGGCGGCTTCGTCGCCCACATCGACCATTTCGACGCGGGGTTCTTCGGCATCTCTGCGGCCGAGGCCTCGCGTATGGATCCGCAGCAGCGCATCTTGCTGCAGACCGTCTGGCACGCCCTGGAGAACGCCGGGCAAGCGCCAGAGGAGCTCATGGGCAGCGACACGGGCGTGTTCCTCGGCATGATGAACACCAACGACTACTGTCATCTCAAACGCAAGCACGAGGGTAGCGCGGGCATCAACGCGTTCGACGCCGTCGGCGACACCATCAGCATCACGGCAGGCCGCATCTCTTACTTCCTGGGCCTCGAGGGGCCGTGCTTTGCGCTCGATACGGCGTGTTCTGCGTCACTCGTCGCGGTGCACCTCGCCGTGCAGAGCATTCGCAACGGGGAGTGCGACGCCGCGATCGTCGCCGGAGTCAGCGCGGTGCTGCAGCCCACCGTCAACATCGCCTTTTCGAAGGTCGCCCTGCTCTCGCGCACCGAGCGTTGCCGCTCCTTCGACGAGCGAGCAGACGGATACGTGCGTGGAGAGGGCTGCGTCGCGGTGCTGTTGCGGCGCGAGTCGGACGCGCGCGCCCGCGGCGATCACGTGTATGCAAACATCCTCGGCACGGCCATCAATCAAGACGGGCGTACGCCGGCGATGACTGCGCCGAACGGCAGGGCGCAGGAGCGGGTGGCGCGTATGGCGTTGAGCCGAGCCGGCGTGAAAGCGCAAGACGTTGGCTACATCGAGGCCCACGGCACCGGCACGCCCATCGGCGATCCGACCGAGATGATGTCGATCGTGAACGTGTTCGGCGAGGGCCGCAGAGCGGGCCAGAGTCTTTACGTCGGATCGGTCAAGAGCAACGTCGGGCATACCGAGGCGACCGCGGGTGTGCTCGGTCTGGTCAAGGCGGCGCTGTCGCTCGATCAGGGGCAGATCCTACCCAACCTTCACTTCACGCGGTTTGGCGCCGACATCGACGTGAAGGGCCTTCCCATTCGGGTCCCGACCACGACCTTACCTTGGCCGCGCGGCGCGATGCCGCGCTGGGCGGCTGTCAACTCCTTCGGGTACAGCGGCACCAACGCGCATGCAATCTTGGGCGAAGCCTCCGTCGCATCCGAGCAGCTCATGCCCGACGTCATCGGGCGCTCGAGCGAGCTGGTCGTGATCTCGGCACGCTCTTCGTACAGTCTGAGCGAGCTCGCGAAGCGATGGAAGAGCTACCTCGAACACCCCGACCCGGTGCTGCTGCGAGACATCGCCTTTACCGCGTGTACCGGACGGGCGCAGCTGCCGAAGCGCATCGCGGTGGTGGGGCACTCGCGCGACGAGATCGCGCGCAGGCTCGGCGAGTGGCTCGAGGTGGGCGAACAGAGGCACGTGCACGTCGGCAGCGTCTCGAGCAAGAGCCGTCAGCGTGTGGCCTTCGTGTTCACCGGCCAGGGCTCGCAATATCCAGGGATGGGCCGAGAGCTCTACGAGGCGAGCCCGATCTACAAGGCGGCATTCGACGCGTGCGCGGCCGCGATGGATCCGCTGCTCGGGCGCTCGCTACATGAGCTGGTCTTCTCGTCGAGCGCGGCGGAGCTGGAGGAGACCCGGTACACGCAGCCCGCGCTGTTTGTCGTCGAGTACGCGCTCGCCTCGCTGCTCCGGCATTGGGGCGTGCAGCCGGATTTCGTGATGGGTCACAGCGTCGGTGAGATCGTCGCGGCTTGTGTCGCCGGCGTACTGCGGCTGGAAGACGCCGTGCAGCTCGTGGTGAGCCGCGCCCGTTGGATGAGCGAGCTGCCTCCGGGCGGAAAGATGTTGGCGCTGGTCGCCACGCCTGAGCAGGTCGCGCCGCTCCTCGATGGCCTCGATCCCGAGGTCGGCATCGCGGCCATCAACTCGCCCGTCGC
Source organism: uncultured Polyangiales bacterium (assembly GCA_964651185.1). Classification (GTDB taxonomy): domain Bacteria; phylum Myxococcota_A; class Polyangia; order Polyangiales; family DASUME01; genus DASUME01. Next base: position 9,542 of record CAZYWR010000176.1, on the reverse strand, counting down.
GGTCGTGGTCGCGGGCTCCGCGGAGGCCGTCGACATGGTCGCGCAACGTGCGCAAAAGGCGGGTCGCCGCTTCAAGCCGTTGTCCGTTTCTCACGCGTTCCACTCATCCCAGATGGATCCGGTGCTCGCGCAGATGGCGACGTTGTCGGCATCGATCGAGCACCAGCCCGCGGACATTCCGTTGTTGTCCAACGTGACCGGCGACTTCGCAGATCTTCAGGGCTCGGGGAGCACCTACTGGGCCGACCACGTGCGTCGCCCCGTGCTGTTTCACGCTGGCGTCAAAAAGCTCGTCGAGAGCGGTTGCAACGTGCTGGTCGAGGTCGGTCCACAACCCGCGCTCATGTCCGCCATGATCGCCGCAGTCGATACGCGGACGACCTTACTGCTGCCGACTCTGCAGCGCAGCGGTGAGGATTTCGCGAATCTGCTGGGCACGCTGGGCGCGTTGTTCGCGCGCGGGGTGGCGGTGCGGCTCGATCAGCTGTTCGACAATCCGCCTTACCATCGCGTGGCCCTGCCCGAGTACGTGTTCCGCCCCGATCGACATTGGTTGGACGTGACGAAGATCGCGAGCGACAGCGTGCCCGAGCCGACGCACGCGGGCACACGTCCGCTGAACGGTCAGGAAGCGGTCAGCAACCAGAAGGTCGCGCTGGAGACGGCGCTCTCCGCTTCCACGCCCTGGGTAGATCACCGCGTGCTTGGAGCTGTCATCTTTCCCGCTAGCGGCTATCTCGAGATGGCCGCGCGCGCGCTGACCCAGGGCGAGGGCCAAGCGTGGGTGCCCGCTACGCTCAGCGACGTGCAGTTCAAGCACCCGCTCGTGCTCGAGTACGGACGGACACAGGTGCTGAAGGTGACGCTCGACACCCCGGTGCGAGAGGGCGAGAGCGAAACGAACTTCGCCATCGTGCCGGCGGACGACGCCAGCCGCCCGCACTGCCTCGGCACGCTGCGCCGCGCGAGCGATGCGCACAGCGAGCATGGATCGGTCGCTACCCGCCGCGAGGCGATGGCTGAGAACCTCGACGTTCCGTCATTCTATACCGAGCTGCGCAAGCAGGGGCTCGACTACGGAGCCATGTTCTCTGGCGTCAAGGAGCTGCGCATCGGCGCTCCGCTCACGGGCGAAGCGCTCGGGCGCATCCAGCTGGCCAACGTGGGTGAAACGCCGCACGGGTTCATCACCGCCACCACCCTCGACGCGTGCCTGCATGTGCTGTTCGCGGCGGCGTGCTCGCTGGGGCAACTCCCGCAGTCCGACGCGACGCTGGTGCCCGCGCGCCTCGAGTCGTTCACCCTGCGGCGGCCTTTGAGCGGTTCGGTCTGGAGTCACGCACAAGTCTCGATGGGCGACGACGGGCGCTCGTGGATCGCGCACGTGGCCGTTCTGGACGAGCACGGAGAGCTGCTCGCCGAGCTCGAAGGCCTCGAGCTGCGCGTGCTCGCGGCAGCGAGCGCGAAGCGGCGGCGGCCGAGCGACCAGCCCGTGAGCAGCGAGCAGCGGGGCGCCTCGCGCGCCGAGCTCCTCAGTTCTTTGCGCCAGGCGCCGGGGCGAAAGCAGCAGGTAAGGCTCATGACGAACTGGCTCGCGGCCGAGGTCAAAGGCGTGATCGGGGAGGCCTCGGAGGAATTCGATCTCGATTCGCTCGATCCGTCGACCGCGATCGCCGAGCTCGGCATGGACTCGCTGCTGATTACGGAGCTGCAGCGCCGCCTCCAAGAGCGGCTCGATTTCCGCTTCGAGCCGATGCAGGGCATCGACTATGAGAGCATCGAGTCGCTCTCGGAGTATGTGCTCGATCAGCTGCTGCTCCGTGAGGGTGATCTGAAGACCTCGGCCGCGCCCGCGCAGTTGCAAGCCGCGGCGGCGCTCGCTGAGGAGTGATGCAACGAGAGCGGGTGAGGTCCTCAGCGCGAAAGGGGCAGGGCATGCAGCAGGGTAACGTCAAGGAAGATCTCGAGCTCGCGCGACGCTACATTCGCGAGAAGATACCGCAGCGTCAGGTCAACAAGATTCAACATTCGTTCCCCTCGCCGCGCTACTGGAAGCAGAGCGAGATCCCGGTCGAGGAGGTCGCGCGCGATCGCAAGGCGCTCCGTAGCGCGGGCCGCGGCGACTACGTGAACCTGTACCTGGGGGTTCCGTATTGCATCAAGACCGAGCCCAGTAAGTGCGGGTACTGCCTCTTTCCAGTCGAAGACTTCGTGGGCAATACACAGTTGGAGGTCTATTTCGATTACCTCAAGCGCGAAGTCGCCATGCAGAAGGAGGCCATGGAGGGGCAGCAGCTCGGGGCGGTCTACTTCGGTGGCGGCACCTCGAACCTCTATCGCGCGGAGAAGTACGTGGAGCTGATGGGGCTCGTGCGCGAGCTGTTCCCGGTGATCGCAGACGAGGTCGACCTCACGCTCGAGGGGATTCCGCAGCTGTTCACGCGAGACAAAATCCAGGCGATCAAAGACGCCGGAATGAACCGCATCAGCATGGGCGTGCAGCAGTTCAACGACGATCTCAACAAGTTCAGCGGCCGCCGTCAGACGCCCAAGCAGGTCATTCAAGCCGTGGAGTGGGCACGCGAATTCGGGCTCGGATGCAACGTCGACGTGATCTTCGGCTGGCCGCAGCAGACGGTGGCCACCATGGTGCGCGATCTGGAAAAGCTGATCGCGCTCGGCGTCTACGATATTACGCACTACGAGCTCAACGTCGGGGGGCCCACCGACTTCGCCCTCAATCGCTTCCACGAGCTGCCGAGCACGTTGGCGAACCTGGAGATGTACAAGGTCAGCCGCGACCTGCTGAGGAGTCACGGGTACGAGCAGGTGACCGCCTACAACTGGCGCAAACCGGGCGATCCCTGCGCGCGCCGCTACGAAGAGGGCGTCACCCACCGCTTCGACAGTATGAATACGGTGGGCATCGGGTACGCGGCGATCACGTTCTTCGGAGACGCGAGCCTGTCAAACCCGATGTCCTGGTCTTACATTAACTGGCGTAAGATCGACAACTATAAGGCAGCCATCGACGAGGGGCGGCTCCCGATCGAATGCGGCTATCGCCATGAGCCGGAAGACTTCCGGCTGGCCATGCTGTTCCGCAATCTGTTTTCGCTCAGCCTCAGCCGACGGAGCTATCGCGACGCGTTCGGAGTCGACGTGTACGACGAGTTCGAGGGCGTGTGGAAGGCGCTCGAGGAATACGGCTTCGTCAAGGTCACGCCTGAGAGCATTCAGACAGTCGAAGACGGTGTCTTCTTCACGCCGATGATCCAGGCGCTGATCGCGGAGCGGCGTTACCGCGCGCTGCGCGACGAGCGCCTACTCCAGGGGGGAGCGCGCCGGCGCCTGCCGATCGAGGCTTCGGCGGAGTGACGATCCCGCGAGCGTAAGGTTCGCCGCGCGCGGCGCACGGCATGGCATGGCCTTCTCGGCCGAGCGTGGAAGTGGACAGATGCACGAGGAGCTGCGGGATAGAAGCGAAGTTCGCGGGGAGCCGCTCGCGATCGTGGGTGTCGGCTGCAGGCTACCTGGCGGCGTGCGCAGCCTCGACGCGCTGCTTCAGGTGTTCCGGGAAGGTCGGGATTGCATCACGGAGGTGCCCGCGTCGCGCTGGCCTCACGAGCTCTTCTACGATCCGGACCCGAGGGCCGCCGGTAAGACCTACGCGCGCCACGGCGGCTTCTTGGCCGACGTAGACAGCTTCGATTCGCGCTTCTTCGACATCCTCCCGCTCGAAGCAGAGCGGATGGATCCGCAGCAGCGGATCTTACTAGAGACGACCTGGCATGCCCTCGAAGACGCGGGCCAGGCGACGAGCGACCTAGGGCGCGACACCGGCGTCTTCGTGGCGGGCATGAACACCAACGACTACGCGCAGCTGGGCTTCTACTTTGCAGGCATCGCGAAGGTCAGCCCGTACGATCTGATAGGCCACGAGTTGAGCGTGACGGCCGGGCGGGTGTCGCACTTCTTCGGGCTGCACGGTCCGTGTCTGACAGTAAACACGGCGTGCTCGGGCGGGATGGTCGCGCTCCACCTCGCTCGGCAGAGCCTGCTCGCGGGAGAGTGCGATACCGCGATCGTCGCTGGCGTCGGCACGATGCTGCACCCCGGCGTGACGATCGCGTTTTCGCGCGTTGGGTTGATGTCTCGCACCGGCCGATGTCGGCCGTTCGACGAGCAGGCAGATGGGTACGTACGCGGCGAAGGCTGCGTGGTGGTCATCCTGCGGCGCTTGGCCTTGGCCGAGCAACGGGGCGATCGCGTGCTCGGCTGCTTGCTGTCGACGGCGATCAATCACGATGGACGCACGCCGATGGTGACGACGCCGAACGGACGCGCGCAAGAGGCCGTCATGCGGACCGCCCTCGCGCGGGCGGGGGTTGCGCCCGCCGACGTCGGTTACGTGGAGGCGCATGGCACCGGTACGCCGGTCGGCGATCCGATCGAGATGGGGGCGCTCGCCAACGTGTTCGGGCCTGGCCGCAGCGAGCCGCTCGCGATCGGCTCCTCGAAGAGCAATTTCGGTCATATCGAGGCCGGCGCGGGGCTGCTCGGTTTGGTCAAGGCGCTGCTCTCCGTGCACGAGGGCGAGCTGTTTCCGACGTTGCACTTTCAGAAGCTCAGCTCGACGATCGAGCGCGAAGCGCGGCTGCGCGTTCCGACGACCCGCACGTCCTGGCCGTTCAGTGAGGGGAAACGCATCGCAGGCATCAACTCCTTCGGTTACAGCGGAACGAACGCCCACGCGTTGCTCGAGGAGACGCCGAAAGCTTCGGGCGAAGCCAGCGATAAGCACGACCGCAGTTTCGAGCTGCTCGTCCTCTCGGCAAAGAGCGAGGAGGCGTTGTTCGAGCTCGCGGCATCCTACGGCGCCTTTCTCGTGGCGGACCGCGGACCGTCGCTCGCCGACATCGCGTTCTCCGCGGCGACAGGGCGTACCCACCTGCCTTACCGATTGGCGGTCATCGGCCGAGAAAAGCGCGAGATCGCCGACGCGATCAAGTCCTGGAGCGAGAATGGATATGGCGATCAAGTCACGTCCGGCCGCGTGGCGTTGCGCGCACCACAGGTGGCCTTCGTCTTTTCGGGGCAGGGTACGCAGCGCGCCGGGATGGGAGCCACGCTGTACCGTACGCAGGAGGGCTTTCGACGCGCGCTCTCCGAATGCAGCGCTGCGCTCTCGTCGCGGCTCGACGTCGTACTCGAGGAGCTGTTGTTCGGATCGGCGACGGCGCGGCTCGAAAGCACGGAGTACACGCAGCCCGCGCTGTTCTGCCTGGAGTACGCACTAGCCGCATGGCTGCAGCAGCTCGGCGTCGAGCCGCGCGCGGTCGTGGGACACAGCGTCGGGGAGCTCGTGGCGGCATGCGTCGCCGGCGCGCTCGAGCTCGACGATGCGCTGGAGCTCTGTGTCGGCCGCGCCCGACTCATGGCTGGTCTGCCGCGCAACGGGAAGATGATGGCGCTCGATGCCAGTGAGGAAGAAGCGCGCACGTGGATCGCTGAGCTCGCGCACCTCGTGTCCATCGCAGCGGTGAACGGGCCGCGCGCCGTCGTGATCGCGGGCGAGGAACGTGCGGTCGACGCAGTCTGTCAGCGCGCGGCCGGAGGCGGGCGGCGCGCACGCCGGCTCGAGACCTCCCACGCCTTCCACTCTCCGATGATGGACCCGATCCTGGACGACCTCGCTGCCCTCGCGAGTCGCATTCCTGCGCGCAAGCCGGACTTGATGCTGAGCTCGAACGTAACCGGTCAGTTGATGACGGAGGCGCCGACAGGGGGTTACTGGGCGGCCCACGCGCGCAACCCCGTGCGGTTCCATGCTTCACTCGAGCAGCTGCGCGAGGCGGGTTGCACGATGTTCGTCGAGCTTGGTCCGCATCCCGCCCTGACGGCTGCCATGACCGTGACGCTGAGCGCCGGGAAGCGTAAGGGCCGTGCGGTGCCGTCGCTTCATCGTGGAGAAGATGAGCTCGCGTGTATGTTGCGAACGTTGGCGAACCTCCACGTCCACGGTGTCCCGCTCGACCTAGAGCAGCTCTTCTGGAGTCCAGACTTCCGACGTGTTGCCTTACCGCTCTATCCGTTCAAGCGGGAGCGGCATTGGCTGGTCACGGAAGTTCGATGGGAAGAGTGGGGAACCCCGCGACGAGAAGGGAGCTCGGGCGGGCAGGAGTCGGCCTAAGCAGGCGATCGCGGCGGCCGCGCACATGAAGGGCGAGACCATGAACAGTGCACCGGACACCGCGAACCTAGAGCTCGTGCGCGGCGAGCTGGCGAAAATCTTGAAGGAGCTGTCGAACGTGGACTTGGCCACGATCGACGACGATGTCTCGTTGCTCGAGATCGTTTCTTCGTCGATGCAGCTCGTGGAGATCGCCCGCGTCGTCTTCGAGCGTCACGGTGTGCTGCTGTCCCTGCGTCAAGTCATGGAAGAGCGGCTAACCGTGGGCGGCGTCATCATTCATGTGGCCGAGCTGCTGAGCGCGGGCACGCTTCAGCCGTTCGCAAGCGCGGAGCGGCCGAGCTCTGCGACTACGGTGCTCCTCTCTCGCGCGCAGCTGCACTACTCGTTCTTGCTCCAGTACTCGCCCGAAGCTTCTTCTGCGTACAGCGAAGTCGTGCGCTTCGACATCACCGGGCGCATCGACGCCTCTCCGTTGCAGCGAGCCGCCGAGGAGGCGGCACGCGAGCACCAAACCCTCTGCGCGAGTCTCGCGGACGACGGAATCAGCTTGCGTATCGCGGGGGCTCCCGTGGTGAAGCGAATGCGCTGCCCCCAGAGCGAGCTCGAAGACCGGGTGCGTGCCTTCGTGGCCGAGCCGTTTGTGATGGGCTCGCCGCTATGTCGTCTTCAGCTCGTCAGCGTGTCGGACGAACAGCACGTGCTGCTCGCGGCCGCGCACATGCTGGTCGCGTCCCGCGCGCGGCTGCTCGCGTTCCTCGAGCATATGGGAGCGATCTACGGCGGTGTGGCGAGGGCCCCCGCGCCCGCCGGCGCGCGTGCTGAGCGGACCGAGGCGGGCACGCCGATCACACGCGCACAGCAGTTTGCGCGCGACCTGCTCGCCGGGTCGGTCCCCGCGCTCGAGCTGCCCGCCGATCGCGCGCGGCCTGCGCTGAAGAGCTATGCCGGGGCGCGACACGACATCGCGATCCCGTCGAGCCTGGTGCGCGCACTCCGCCACGCCGCGCAGGTCGAAGGCGTCGCTCCCGCAGCGCTCGTGCGCGCGGCGTTCGCCTGCCTGATGCATCGGCTGTCGGGCTGCGCGGAGCTCGTGTTGGGTAGCGAGGTCGGCGAGGGCGAACCCATGACGCAAGCGACGGCGATCCTGCCGCTTTCGCTCGACTTCGACGCCGAGACGACGTTCCGAGACGGCCTGCGCAAGCTGGTGCGCGGCGAACGCGCGGCGCGCGCGTACTCCGACGTCGCACTCACGGACTTGGCGCAAGCGCTCGGGCTCGCGCGCGATCAAAGTCGCTCGCCGCTGTTCGTGATCGCGGCGCGCGAGGAGCGCGCTACGCCGGTGCGCTTTGCGGATCTCGAACTCCGACTCGGCGAGCTCCCCTGTCTGCGGGCGCGCTATGACATCGAGCTCTGTACGGCGGACGACGGCGAGCGGTTCGACGCCCACTGCGACTTCAGCACCGATCTGTTCGAGCCGGCGACGATCGCGAGCTTCTGCGAGGCGCTGCTCGTGCTGCTGCAGGCGGCGCTCGATCAGCCGGACGTGCCATGCTGCAGCTTGCCGCTGCTTTCGCCGGACGAGCACGAGCGCCTGTCAGGCGCGGCGGAGCCGGGGATGCTGCCCTGCGCCACGACGATTCTCGATTTGCTGAAACGACAGGTAGACCAGCGACCGCGCGCCATCGCCGTACGCGCGAAGCAAACGGTCCTCTCGTATGCAGAGCTGTGGGATCGCGCCGGCGCCTGGGCGCGGCACTTCCGAGCACACGGCGTCGAGAGCCAGAGCCGCGTGGCTGTGCTGATCGAGCGCGATCAGGAGATGATTCCGTGCGTGCTCGCGCTGTGGTGGCTGAACGCGGTGTACGTGCCGCTCGACCCGCATCACCCGGCCGCCCGCCTCGAACGTGTGCTCGCGGACGCTCAGGTCCAGCGCGTCATCGTGAGTCGTGCACACGCGCAGCGGCTGGCGCTTCCCCCTGACAGTCTGATCTATCTCGAGGGTGAGCCGAAGACCGGATCGCCAGTGGAGCGTGCAGACGCAATCGCCGCGTCTGCTTATTTGATGTACACCTCGGGTTCGACCGGCCAACCGAAGGGCGTGGAGGTCAGCCATCAGGCGCTCGCAAGCCGGCTGCTGGCGACCTGCGAGCGGATCGGCTTTGCGGCCGGAGAAGTGCTGTTGGCGATCGCCACGGTTGCCTTCGATATCTCCCTGTTCGAGCTGTTCGGGCCTCTCACGATGGGCGGGGCGGTCCTCGTCGGCGGCGAACAGCTCGCCGCGGACGGGATCGAGCTCGGCCGCACCATCGCAGAGGAGCGCCCCGATGTGCTGCAGGCCACGCCTTCGAGCTTCAAGGTCCTGTTGCGTGCCGGATTTCGCGGCGACGAGCGCCTCACGTTGATCTCCACTGGCGAGGCGCTCGATCGCGAGCTCGCGGAGCGGCTGCTGCCGCGCTGCCGGGCGCTCTGGAATTTCTATGGGCCGACCGAAGCGACGATCTATTGCGCGCTCGCGCGGGTGAGCTCGGCGCCGAGCTCACCCGTGACGATCGGACACGCCATCGCAGACACCGAGCTGCTGCTCCTGGACGAGCGACTCGAGCCCGTACCTGCGGGCGCCGTCGCAGAGCTCTACGTCGGCGGGCCGGCGCTCGCGCGCGGTTACTGGCGGCAGTCCGCGCGCACGCGCGAAGCGTTCGTGACACATCCCCACCGGCCCGGCGTACGCCTCTATCGCACGGGCGATCTCGCGCGTGTGCACGCCACGGGAGAGCTCCAGTGTCTCGGGCGTCGCGACGAGCAGCTGAAGATCCGCGGAGTGCGCGTCGAAGTGCAGGAGGTCGAAGCGGCGCTGTTGTCGGTCGCCGGAGTCGCGGACGGTGCGGTCGCCCCCTTTCGCGACGAGTATGGCGACACGCAGCTCGCCGGTTACATCGTGGCCGCCGCGAGCGGCCTCGCGCCCGGCGACGTGCGCGCTCGACTCAGCGAACGTTTGCCGCGCGCCATGGTGCCGGTCCGCTGGCATTTCGTCGATCGGCTGCCGCGGACGGCGAACGGGAAGCTCGACCGCGCTGCCGTGTCCGCCGTGGAAGCGCCTAATCGCGAATCGAAAGAGACCACAACGAGCGCGCTCGAGGGGCCGACCGAGCTCGCGCTCGCGCAGTGCTTCCAGCGCGTACTCGCCGTGCCGAGCGTGGAGCGCGAGGATGATTTCATGTCGCTGGGTGGCCATTCGCTCTTGATGACGTCGCTCATGCTCGAGCTGCGCCGCCAGTTCGACGTCACGCTGAGCATGCGCGACCTCTTCGGGGCGACGAAGCTTCGCGAGCTCGCCGAGCTGATCGAC
>CAZYWR010000175.1:0-3779 GCA_964651185.1 uncultured Polyangiales bacterium | reverse complement strand
CGATCGCCGCGTTGGCGACGTCGAGCACGGCGGCGCGCGAGCGGTAGTTGTCCTCGAGCTTGATCACGCGCACGCCGGGGAAGTGGTGCTCGAAATCCAAAATATTGCGCACGTCCGCGCCGCGGAAGGCGTAGATCGATTGATCGTCGTCGCCCACGACGCACACGTTGCGCAGCTCGTTTGCCAGCGCCAAGAGGAGCCGCAGCTGTCCGATGTTGGTGTCCTGGAACTCGTCGATCAGAATGTGGCGAAAGCGCTCCTGCCATTTGGCGCGCGTGTGCGCGTGCTGCTCGAGGATGCGCACCGGCAGCCCGACGAGATCGTCGAAGTCGACGGCGTGCATATGGCGGAGCGAGCTCTCGTACCTCGGGTAGAGATCGCGCGCGACCGCGTCGTACTCGAAGTCGCTCTCGGGGATGGCTTCCGGCGTCTTGAGCTCGTTCTTCCAGCGCGAGATGCGCGCGAGGATGGCGCCGGCGTCGAGCTTGCGCGCGCCTTCGCTCAGGCGCGCCTCGCGCGAGAGCTGGCGCACCAGCCCGAGCGCGTCCGCCTGATCGAAGATCACGAAGCGGCCATCGTAGCCGAGCAGCTTGTTCTCCTCTTGCAAGAAGCGCACGCCGAAGCTGTGGAAGGTGGAGAGCTCGAGCAGCGACGCTGCCTTGGCGCCGACCAGCGGGATCATGCGCTCGCGCATCTCTTCGGCGGCTTTGTTGGTGAAGCTGACCGCCAAGATCTGCGGCGGGCGCACGCCGCGCTCGAGCAGGCGCGCGATGCGCATGGTGATCACCCGCGTCTTGCCGCTGCCGGCGCCGGCCAATACGAGCAAGGGGCCGCGTTCGTGCTCGACGGCGGCGCGTTGCGCCGGATTCAAACCTGCCATGATGCGCGCCGAGTGTATCCGAGCGCGCGCGGCACGCTATCTTGGGAGCATGGCGGAAAGCGAAAAGCATCACTCCGAGCCCTGGGCGCTCGACACCTTGGCGATCCACGCAGGGCAAGCGCCCGATCCGACGACGGGCGCGGTCATGCCGCCGATCGTGCTCTCGAGCACGTTCGCGCAAGAAGGACCGGGCAAGCACAAGGGCTTCGAGTACGCGCGCACCGACAACCCGACGCGGCGCACGCTCGAGGCCTGCTTGGCCGCGCTCGAAGGCGCCGCGCACGGGCTCGCCTTCGCGTCGGGTTGCGCGGCCATGACCACGTTGCTCCACACCCTGCGCGCAGGCGATCACGTGGTCGCCTGTGATGACGTCTACGGCGGGACCTTCCGCATCCTCGACAAAGTCATGAAGCCGCTCGGGATCGAGACCAGCTGGGTCGATCTCACCGACATGAGCGCGCTCGAGCGCGCGCTGAATGAACGCACGAAGCTCGTCTGGCTCGAGACCCCTACCAACCCGATGCTCAAGCTGCTCGACATCCAGAAGGCGAGCGCGATCGCGCGCCGGCACAGCCTGAAGCTGGTCGTCGACAATACCTTTGCGACGCCGGTGCTGCAGCGGCCGCTCGCGCTCGGCGCGGACGTGGTGGTGCACTCGACGACGAAGTACCTGAACGGACACAGCGACGTGGTCGGCGGCGCGATCTTGACCAGCGACGCGGAGCTCGCCCAGCGCCTGCGCTTTCTGCAAAACGCGATCGGCGCCGTGCCGTCGCCGTTCGATTGCTTCTTGGTCCTTCGGGGCGTGAAGACCCTGCCGGTGCGCATGGAGCGCCACGTGCGTACGGCCCAAGCGCTGGCGGCCTGGCTCGCCCAGCGGCCCGAGGTCGAGCGCGTCTACTATCCGGGGCTCCCGAGCCACCCGCAGCACGCGCTGGCCGCGGCGCAGATGGCAGGTCCGGGGGGCATGATCTCGTTCGTGGTGAAGGGCGGGCTCCCCAAGGCGCGCGCGCTGCTCAGCACGGTCCAGCTGTTCGTATGCGCCGAGAGCCTGGGCGGGGTGGAGTCGTTAATTGAGCACCCGGCGCTGATGACGCATGGTTCGATCCCAAAGGAAACGCGCGAGGCCATCGGAATCGTGGATGGCCTGATCCGCATCAGCGTGGGGCTCGAGGCCGAGGCCGATCTGCGCCGCGATCTGGAGCGGGCGCTCACCGCCGCTTGAATGCGCCCGCGCCCAGGGAAAACGGTTTACGGTGCGCAAGGAGCGTTGCTAGCATGCGCGCACTCGGAGGACCTGGATGCGCAAGTGGTTCGCAGTGGGACTTTTTCTTTCCGGCACGTCGCTTTGGGGCTGTAGCGACGAGAAGGCGGGCCCGGGCGTGGGTCCGGACACGTCTTGGCAGATCTTTCCCGCGGCAGGCACGGGCGGGACGGGGCTCGACGCGCACGGTCCGATCGGCGGCGCAGACAGCGACAGCACGGACGACGATGAGAACATCAAGGTCAACAAGTGCGAAAAGGACACGGCCGGCCTGCAGATCGAGCTCGAGGATCCGGGGCTGGACAACCCGGGCGAAGGCCAGCACCAGCGCTCGCGCAGCGTGATCTCGATCAGCAACGTGAATCTCGACAAGAACCTGTGCACGGTGACGGTGAGCGACTACGAAGACGGAGCGCTCTTGATGTTCGTGGATCGCTGCGAGAACAACAGCACCCCCGGCAAGTGCACGCTCGATCTCAAGCAGAACTCGCATGGCTATGCGCTCGAGGGCACGCTGCTCTGCGAAGCCTTGAAGATCTCGAGCGGCACGTACGTCCTGAACAAGGCCCGCTCCGAGGGCGACCCGATGCAGATCCAGATCGCGCACTGCAGCCTCTGAGGAGCGGCCGCGAAGGTCGAACATGCGGACGCGTCCCTGGCATCGTGCCGCCGCCGGGGGCATCGCGGATAGATGGAGTCCGTGGGAGGTCCGAATGCGGAAGCTCCCGGTAGCGCCACCTCCCCCGCAGGCGCGCGCGGGACCTCGGCCTTGAAAAAAAGGCCGCGGGGGCCCAGATCTGCCCGGTGACGTCCGCCCCGCGCGAGAGCCCTTCGTTCGAGCTCCGGGACGAGCCTGACAACTTCTCGCTGGAGCGGGTGGCCTGGCTCATCCGGCTGCGCTGGTTCGCCCTGCTCGGTATCGCCATCGCCGCGCTGTTCGCGGCGCTGGGGGCGTTTCCGGGGGTGCGCTGGAGCGTGCTGGTCGCCGCCGCCGCGCTCGCCGGCGTCTATAACTTCTTGCTTTGGCGCAGCTATCAGGACGGAGCCTCGCCGGCCGGCGGCTGGGCCGGCACGATCCAGGCGCTCGGCGACATGCTGCTGCTCACGATCGTCCTGTGGGCGGCCGGCGGCGCCGAGTGCCCCTTCGTGAGCTACTACGTGTTTCACGTGGCCATCGTCGGCATCCTGGCGGGGCCGCGCGCGACCGTCGTCGCCACGGTCACGGCGATGTTGGGAACCGGCTTTTTGGTGCTGTCGAGCCAGTACGATCCCTTACGCATCGGCCGCTGGGATCCCGTCGGCCGCTGGGGTTTTATCGCGGAGGTCGCGGCGTTCGTGAGCACGGTGGGGACGGTCGCCTATCTGGTCACGCACGCCATGCGCGAGCTGCGCGATCGCGAGAAAGCGCTGACGCGCGCGCGCGACAACGCGGCGCTCGAGTACGAGCTCTTGTCGAATACGCTCGACCAGCTCGAAGCGGGCCTCGAGGTGCTGGCCGAGGACGGGACGGTCGCCTGGCGGAACCGCCGCGCAGACGAGCTCAACCGCTCGATCGCGATGGCCCATGGCGACGCCCACGCGCCGGCGCCGGGGGGGGGCGCGGGGGGGGGGGGGCGGGGGGGGGGGGGGTGGGGG
>CAZYWR010000174.1:0-7719 GCA_964651185.1 uncultured Polyangiales bacterium | reverse complement strand
GTTCCGAGACGAGGTGCCGCAACGCGCAGCCCGCTTTCTCCGCCAGCTCGTGCTCGCTTACGTGGAGCAGCGCCACGGATGGACCGCTCCGCAGGCCGACGGGTCCGGGCTGGCGCTGTTGCCGAGCGGCCTAGGCGGCGCGCTCCCCCGCGACGCGCTCTACAGCGACGATTGGCGAGGAACGCGCGGGAGTGCGCCGCGCGCTCCGGCCTTGGACGACCTGGAAGTACGACCCGCGCGCATCAGCATGCTCCACCTATGCCTCGGTGCGATCGCGATCGGCCTGGTGGCGGCAGCGATTACGCGCGCTGGCAACTCCGACTCCGGGCCGGAAGACAAAGCCGTCGCGCCGGCCGCACCGGCTGCGACTGCGCCCGGCGCAGCGCCGGTCCATGAGGGCGAGCTCCTGCCCTCGCAGGCGGCGCCCCTCTCGCCGCCGTCGACGGCGTCAGACACGCCTAGCAGCGAGTCACCGCCCGCGTTCGGAGGCGCCGAGACGCCAGCGCGGGACTCGCTCGCAGACACACCCGGCAACACCGGGAGTGCGGCTCTGGAGCGTCCACTCGAGCCCGCGGCGAAGTCAGCTCCCGACCCAGTACCAGCGCGCCTCGATCGGCCGATGGCGCGGCCGAAGCCTGCGCCCGTGGCGCGTCAGCCCATGCCGCTGCCGCCCAAGGAAGAGCCGCCAGTCCGGCGCGAGTCACCGTCCCGCTTCACGCGCTTCCAGGCCGGGCCGTACGATCTGCCGAGCAATCCCTACTGATTGAGCTTCGCTGAGGGGACGCCGCCCACCGTTGACGGTGCGCTTGAGCGCCTCGCGCCTGTGGTCAGTAGGCGTTCTTGTTGACGAAGCCCTTCCAGAAGGTCAGCGCGAGGATCTTCAGGTCCAGGCCGTAAGACCAGTTGCGTATGTAAAACAGGTCGCACTCGATGCGACGATCGAGGGCGGTGTTGCCGCGCCAGCCATTGACCTGCGCCCAGCCGGTGATGCCGGCCTTGACCTTGTGGCGAATGTTGTAGAACGGAATCTCGCTGCGGAACTTCTGCACGAAGACAGGACGCTCCGGCCGCGGACCGACCAGGGACATATCGCCGCGTAGCACGTTCCAGAATTGCGGAAGCTCGTCCAAGCTGGTCTTGCGCAAGAACGTGCCGATCACGGTTCGGCGATCGTCGTCGGCGCGCGCCCAGACCGCGCCCGTGTTCGATTCCGCGTCGACTTTCATCGACCGGAACTTCAGCATCCGAAAGGTATCGCCATCGAGCCCCATGCGCTCTTGCGCGTAGAGCACGGGGCCCCGAGACGTAAGCTTGACCAGCAGTGCGATCGAAAACAGCAGCGGCGACAGCACGATCAGGGCCAAGGCAGAGAGCACGATGTCGGTGGCGCGCTTGCCCAGCGCTGCCCAGCCGAACAGCGGGGAATCGTTCAGCCGCACCACGGGAAAACCTGCGAAATTCTCGACTTCACAGCCGATCGACACAAAGCGATGCACGTCCGGCACCACGCGTAGGTCCACCATCTCGTCCTTCATGAGATCGAGCAGGCGATCCATCTCGTAGTGCTGCGACGGAGGTAACGTGATGATCACTTCGTCGATGTGCTCCCTGCGAATGATGTCGCATACCGCGCCGAAGTGACCTAGCACCGGGCGTCCGCGCAATTCGGCGAGGTTCGAGCTCTCTTGGGTCACGATCCCGACCACGTGGACGCCGAGCTCCGGAAAGGCGTCGAGGCGCTTCATCACGTGATCGAGCACCGGCCCCTCGCCCACCGCCAAGATGCGCCTCACGTTGATGCCGCGCTCGCGCAGGTGCCGCAGGATCAGCGACGTCGCGATACGGCTGACGGCCAAACCCGCCGCGCCGATCGCGGCAAAATAGGCCATCACGAGACGCGAGTACTTGTAGTCGTCGAACGCGTACGTGATGGCGATGAAGAGCAGCAGCGCCACGCCGTGGGCCTTCCAGATCACCTTGAGCTGGTGCCGGCGCGACAGCCCTCGTGGCGAGCTGTACACGCGCAACCAGCTGAAGACGGCGATCCACAACACCGCGACCAGCGGCGCGAGCGCTGCGTAGGTCTCGAAGGGCGGAAACCACTTGGTCACTGGAAAATTCGGAAGAAAGAAACGAACGTAGAAGGACGCGAGCCAAGCTCCCACGATGATGCTCGCGTCCACCACGCGGAAGACTCCGCCCATAGTGTCTTGGTAGCGCTTCAGCATGGTTACTCCTCGGGCTTCCGTCGCGGACGGCGCAAGGCCCTCCGAACGCTAAGACTATCGATGATGGTAGGCGCGCTTCGGCGTTGTGTAAGCCGAACCATGATACGGCCCGACCGGCAAGTTCTGCCTAGACACAAACGGCAAATACACACCGAGTGTTGAAATGACAGGCCACACCTACCCCGTCAAGTCATTTGCTTGTCCTCAGGTGCCTATTTTTGCGGGCTTTTCCACCGTTCCGCCGAGTAGCAACACGGACGAAGCAAACACGAACGCAGCGCCCTTAATTAGCCGCCGCTGCCTAACCCAAGTGCGCATGGCGGTAGCGGTGAGTGAATGACGACTTCGGGCTGCAACAGGACGGCCCTTGAGACGCTGCATCCGTCGCGCCTAAGATCGAGACACGGGTGCTCTACCCCGGCAGGAAGTCGTCAGCCGTGTCGAAGGAATCTGCGCCCGAACAGACCGAAGTTACGATCGTCTCGCCGACCTTGCTCGATCTGCCCTCGCAGAAGCACGCCTGCCTGGTCGTGATCATCGGCGGCGAGATCGGCAAGCGCCTCACGCTCGAGGCGCGCGAGCTGAGCATCGGGCGCTCGTCGTCGGCCGACTTACAGCTCGATCTCGATAGCGTGTCGCGGAGCCACGCCGTCGTGATGCACACGCCGCGCGGCTGGGTGCTGCGCGATCTGGGCTCGACCAATGGCACCCTGGTCAACGACCAACCGATCCGCGAACGCATGCTGGAGGACGGCGACCGTATCCGGATCGGCCGCGCCATGCTCAAGTTTCTCTCCGGCACCAACGTGGAGGCGCAATACCACGAGGAGATCTACCGTCTCATGACGCTCGACGGTCTAACTCAGGTCTACAACAAGCGCTACTTCCACGACGCCATCGAGCACGAGTTCGCGCGCAGTAAGCGCTACAAGCACGCCTTTTCACTGGTCTTGCTCGATATCGATCACTTCAAGCAGATCAACGACAGCCACGGCCACCTCGCGGGCGACGAGGTGCTGCGACGGGTGGCCGCCTCGATCAAGAGCAAGGTGCGCACGAACGACGTGGTGGCCCGCGTCGGCGGTGAAGAGTTCGCGGTCTTGTCGCCCGAGACCGATCTGGCGGGCGCGGTGACCTTGGCCGAGAAGCTGCGCCGGGCGCTGGAGGGTGAGCGCGTGGTGCACGAGAGCAAGACCATCGCGGTGACGATCAGCGCCGGTGTCGCGTGCTTCGCGGACGAGCTGAAGAACAGCGATGCCCTCGTGCAACGGGCTGACGAGCGCCTGTACGCCGCCAAGCGCGGCGGGCGCAACCGCGTCTGTTCCTGAGCACGTCGCTGCGCTAATGCGCGCGTACCTGTGCTGGACCCCCCACGGGGAAGACTCGGGATGGCCAGGCGGCCAGAGCGAGATGCGCGGGCGTTGGCGCTCGCGCGGCGCGTAATGCGCGAGCTCGCTGTTCAGGCGCAGCAAGATCGCACGGACCGGCGCGATTCCGAGCACGCGCTTCAGGGCGGGACGGGCCGGAGCTTGACCTTGACGGTGGTGATCCCAGGCGCGAGCTCGACTTCGAGATCGTGCGGGAAGTAACCGGGCGCGTCGATCGTCACGCGCCGCTTGCCGGGGGCGAGCACCGCTGGACGCTTCTCGAGCACGCGCGCGGCCCCCACGAAATGCTCGTCCACTTGAACCCGCGCCGTAGGTGGCTCGACGATGGTGCGCAGCGCCGCCGGGCGCGTGCGCGGCTTCTGCGGCCCGGCGCATCCCACGGCCCACGAGAATACGAGCAACAACGCCGCCGCGCGCACGCCTGCTACTCCCATTCGATGGTGGCGGGCGGCTTCGAGGAAATGTCGTAAACGACCCGGTTGACCCCGCGCACTTCGTTGATGATGCGGTTGGAGACGCGCGCCAGAAGCTCGTAAGGGAGGCGCGCCCAATCGGCCGTCATCGCGTCCTTGGACTCCACCGCGCGCACGGCAATCGTCGCTTCGTAGGTGCGGGCGTCACCCATCACGCCGACCGAACGCACCGGCAGGAGCACGCAGAAGCTCTGCCAAAGCGCTTCGTACAGCCCGGCCTCGCGCACCTCGTAATCGAGCAGCGCGTCGGCCTCGCGCAGGATGCGGAGGTTCTCGGCCGTGACCTCGCCCAGACAGCGGATGGCGAGGCCGGGCCCAGGGAACGGCTGTCGCCAGAGCACGTGGCGCGGCATGCCCAAGGTCGCGCCCACCTCGCGCACCTCATCCTTGAACAGCTCGCGCAACGGCTCACAGAGCGCCATCTTCATCTTCGCGGGCAGGCCGCCGACGTTGTGGTGCGTCTTGATCACGACGCTCGGGCCACCCTTGAACGAGACGCTCTCGATCACATCCGGGTAGAGCGTGCCCTGGACCAGGTAGCGCGCGTCTTCGAGCTTGGCCGCTTCGGCCTCGAACACATCGATGAAGACGCCGCCGATGATCTTGCGCTTCTGCTCCGGGTCCGTCACGCCGCGCAGCGCCGAGAGGAAGCGCTCGCTCGCGTCCACGTGCACGAGCTGCAGGTGGAAGTGATCGCGGAACATGCGCACCACTTCGGCCGCCTCACCGAGACGCAACAGCCCATTGTCGACGAAGATGCAGGTCAGGCGATCGCCTATCGCTTTCGACACCAGCACCGCCGCGACCGACGAGTCGACGCCGCCCGACAGACCACAGATCGCGCGGCTCGTGTCCCCCACCTGCGCGCGGATCTTCTGGACTGCCTCTTCGGCGAACGAGCCCGGCGTCCAGGTCGGCTCGCAGCGCGCGACCTTGAACAGGAACGCGGAGAGCATCTCGGCGCCGCGGTCGGTGTGCACGACCTCGGGATGAAACTGCACGCACGCGATCCGCCGTCGCTCGTCGTAGATGGCGGCGCAGGGCGTGCTCTTCGTGCCGGCGAGGATGCGGAACCCGGGCGGGGGCGCCTCGACGCTATCGCCGTGGCTCATCCACACGTCGACGTGCTCGCCAGGCTCAAAGCCGTCGAATAGGACCTCCGCGCGCTCGATCTCGATCCGGGCCGGTCCGTACTCGCGCCGCTGCGCGCCTTTCACTTCACCGCCGAGCAAGTGACACGTGAGCTGCATGCCGTAGCAGATACCGAGGATCGGCACGCCCAGCTCGTAGAGCCCGAGCTCCACACTGGGCGCGCCCGGCTCGTACACGCTTTGCGGTCCGCCCGAGAGCACGATCGCAACCGGCCGCAGCGCGCGCACGCGATCGAGCGGCAACGTACAGGGGTGGATCTCGCAGTACACGCGCTGCTCGCGGATGCGGCGGGCGATGAGCTGCGTGTACTGCGACCCGAAATCCAGGATCAGGACCGGCCGGTGCTCCATGGTGACGGCGATGTACTACCCGCGACCAGAGCGCACAACCGGCTTCGACTTTGCGCTCAGATGTGGTCGAGCAAATAGAGCCAGGCGAAGTACGCGACCGTCGTGAGCACCAGCACGCCGACATAGCGCCAGGGAACCACGCGGCGCGGACGACGCGCCTCGAGGCTGGCGGGATCGCGCATTTGCGTGGGCACGTCGCTGAAGCGATCGCCCATCTCCCAGTAGCTATGACGGCCTGCGGACTGCGATCGAGGCGGCTCCTCGTCGTCCGGCTCGGGTTGCGTCGCGCCGCGCAAGGTCCGCGAACCGAATGCGCCCGCGCCCTCCTGCCACGCGCTACCGGCGCGCTGGCTGGGGGCGGCGCTCGCCGCCGCGCTGGACGACACGCGCCGGAACGGAAGCTGCGACACGGCGCCGATGGGACCGCCGGGCGGTGGGATCGGTGCGCCCTCCCGCGTGGCCCGCCTGGAAAAGCCGCCCTGGCTGGCCGAAGACGGCTTGGCGTGTTCGCTCGCGGGGCCGCGGGCCGGCGCGGCGGACGACGCACTCGCCGCCGGTGCACCGTGGTCGACCGGGGAAGTCGGCGCGCGCGCTTCCGGACGCGAGCTCGAGCTCGACGGGCGCTCTTCCGCGCGCGGGCGCGGCGCAGCGGGAAGCGGCGTGGGCTTGGGCTCGCCGAGCGGGACCGGCGCTTGGGCGCCGAGCGTGCCCTGCAGGATCTCCATCACGTTGACGACGTTGAACCCCATCAGCGTGGCGTTCGCCTTGGGGTTCGCCTTGCCTGCCTCGATCGCGACGGCCGGAACTGCCGCCAAGTCGACGCCCATGCCTCCGACCAAAGTCGCTTTGAGCGACGTTGAGCGCTCGGCGGCGCTGGCCGGAGCGGCGGACGCATCGCGCGGAGCGGGCGCGCTCGTGCTCCCGGTTTGGGCCTCGAGCAGGGCGAGCACCTCCTGCGGGAGCGGTGCCACCCCGAGCAGCGTCTCTTTCCCCGCACGCGGCGCCGCGCTGGGCGCGCTCACGAGTTTGCCGGTCGCCTCGATCACCTCGCCTTTGATTTCCGAGAGGGTCCCTGACGCCGGGGCGCGCGAGCTAGGTGCAGCGGAAGCAGCCAGATCGAGCGGGTGCTCCGATGAATCGGAGCGCGCCCCTGCCGAGCTCTCCACCACCATCGCCGCCTTTCCGAATTCGATGCGCATGCGGCCGAGCAGAGGACGCCACTGCGAGCCCAGGGCTGCTCCGTCGACGCGCACGTCTCCCGCGTTATACAAGTCCGCGATGCGCAACGTGCCGCCGTCCCAATGAAGCGAAAAATGGATGGGGCGCACACCTTCCTCGCGCACCACCCACGTGCAGTCAGCGCTCGATCCGACCGTGAGCGTGGTGTGGCCGAGGGAACCGACCAGCTCCCATTGGCCGGCCGAGGACTCGCCCTGCACGAGCCGGAGTCTCGCCCACGACTCTGCGTCACCCGCGCTCATCTTGGACTCGTTGCTCCTGCTCGCCGCCGCCTGCTGCATGAACGTACCAACTTTCGAACGAGGAGTACGCGGCGCTCTGCCGACTCCTTCCTCGTCTGTCGTCCGCTCACGGCTGTACCGCACGAATGATGCCACGCGCGCACGAGGGCCTCCACCCGTTTTGTATGGCGGATACCGCTCGCAAACGCGCGCATCCACGCGGGCGCGGCGGCTAGGAGCGAGCTCGCGCGACAGCGCCGCAGCTCCTTCGCGGCTCGATACCCGCAGCCGATGTCTCAGCTTGGTCGCAGCTTCGTAACGTCTCCGACGAACCCGCGTTCGACATAGTCCGCCGTGAAGCGCTGCAGGTTGTCGGCGAGCTCGCCGATCTGCGCGTCGGAAAGGCCATCCGTCTCGATTTGCGGGCCCACGAACACCTCGAGCGGGTAGCGGCGCACGACCCACTCGCCGCGGCGAAGGATCTGCCAGAGCCCGCGCACCGCCAGCGGCACGACGGGCAGACCGCCGTCGCGCGCCATGATGAGAAGGCCCTTGCGGTACGGCAAGATGCGACCGTTTTGCGTACGGCGCCCCTCCGGGAAACCGATCACCGAGATGCCGCGGCGGGCGCGCTCGCGCACCTGTTCGGCGACCTGTTGTGCTTGGCC
>CAZYWR010000173.1:0-12768 GCA_964651185.1 uncultured Polyangiales bacterium | reverse complement strand
CTTTCTCGCCAGCTTGCCCTGGATCCTCGATCACCGGCCCTACGTGCGCATCAGCCTGCACGGGCTCGCGCTGTGGGTCACCACGCCGAACCTGCTCTGGACGCTGTGGCCGACGCACACCGATGTACGCAGCATCGGCCTCTGGCTCGCGGTGCTGCCCGTGGCGCTGATGGACCTCTGTTACCAAAACAGCGGCTGGGTGCAGTTCGGCTACCGCTTCGCCCTCGATTATTTTCCGTTTCTCATCGTGCTGCTGGCGCTCGGAGGTCGGCGCTTCGGGCCTGGGTTCTACGCCTGCATGGCGTTCGCCATCGCGGTCAACACGTTCGGGGCGATCACGTTCGACCGCACGCCGAAGTACTACGACAACGACGGCACGCAGACTCGTCTGTTTCAACCTGACTGAGTCGCGAACGTGTATAGTGGAATGCACGAGGAACGGTGATGACCTACTTGTTCGATCCCGAGGTGCTGGCGGAAGTGGTGCGGATGCACGTGGGGATGGAGATTGAGCAGCAGTTTGCGGGCGTGGCCCAGACGTTGGTCAGCATCTACGGCGATCACGTGAGTCCGGGACAGCGCTGGACCTGGAGCAACGCCGGCGGAATCATGTGCGCGATGAGCCCGCTGCACGTCTCCACGCGCGAATATCTGCTGTTTTGCGGGACCGCCGTGGGGAGCGAAGGCCACAGCGGTCGACATCGGGCGGACATGTACGAGTTGGTCATGGCGGGGGAGCTCTGGACCTACGAGGCCGGCTCGTTCGAGCGCCACGTGCATCGGCCGGGCGATCTCGTCGCGCTGCGTCGCGGGAGCGCCAACGGTTCGAAGCTTCGTCCCGGACTATGGATGCTCGAGTATGCGCGCGGCAACATCGCGAGTCTGTTTCCGTTCGCATTCACGGACACGTTGTTCTCGACGTTGGACTTCCGCGACCTCGGACGTCAGGTCGCGATCTCGACCAAGCTGATGCTCAAGGAGATGGTCGTGCGCTTCCGCGAGCAGCGCTTGGGCCAACCTTTTATCCCGAACCTGAGCGTGCTGCGCGCCAAAGAGCGCAGCGCCAAGCGGCCTCCGAAGCGCAACAAAGGCCGCACGTTGGCGAACTAGCGTCGTCGCGATGCGTCGTGGTGATCCAGGCGCCGACGGTATCGTCGACGGTCCGGCACTCCGAGGGAGCTCGCGGCGCGGAAGGGAACCCACTCTGCCGGATTCATGCCAAGCACGAACGATACCGGGTTGCTGGCACGGCACGGAGCCACGAAGGCCGTCAACCGCTCAAAATTAGGAAAGCGGCCCATGCAGCGACAGCCGATGGCGCGGCATGAGCCTCCTGCGGCTCGATCGAGGCCGGACGGCTTCGGACGCGCCGGGGCTGTCACGGACTACGGCGTGAGGCCGATGAGCTATGTCTCTGGATAGCATCAGCCGCGCACGGCTCTCGCCGGGTGCTGGCGAATGATCATTCAGAGATCGACGTGCACGAGGATGAACTTGTTGTTCTCGCGTTCGGTGGAGCGCGCCTGCACATGCCGAGCTCCGAGCATGTTCTGGAAGTCCTCGAGTCGTGAGCGCTTGAGCAAGACAAAAGCCCGCTGGCCTGCGTGGGTGGCTATCCAGCGCTGGATTTCCTCGTTGTCGTCGGCGACGTACGCGTGCACGCGATTACCGGTGTAGAAGTTCTCACCTCTCCAGTGCAGCTGCCAGGCGATCAAGGGTTCTTCGGGGCTGCTACGCTCTTCGTAGTAGCGCTTCACGAGCTCACGTTGCCCCCAGTGCGGAGTAAGGTCGGCGATGTATATGTCGAGCACCCACACTGAGAACCAGAAGCTTGTTCCGAGCAAGGCGTAGATGCTCGCCTGTCGCAATTGGGCGATCGCTGCCGTCAGGAGCAGTCCAAACACGACAACGGAGAAACCAGTCAGGATCGGACGGTAGTCAATGTGCTCTGGAAAGGGACGATCGTGGCCGTACGCGAACAGTCCTATGAGCCTTTCCTGGCCAACGGAACGTCCCTTGAAGACCTGGGTTAGGTCTCGACCCACGGAACCGGTGAGCACAGCGGCGGCGAGCAACGTGGCACCCACCGACGCGTTCGCGGCGCACGCCCGCAGCGGCCCGATCTTCGAAGTTCTGAGTTGTCGGATGGCCAGGGCCAGAAGCACGAGCCCCACAGCGATCGCCAGCAGCGAAAGTACGGCCGGAAGCCGGTGTTCGGAAATCCAGGCCGCACGCTCGGCGGCAACGACGTCTTCCGGGATGATGCCGCGAAGATTTCCGCAAAGGCCGGCAATGCCGATGATTAAAGGCAGCGGCGCAGAGCCAGAGAGCGCGATAGCCCATCGCTCCCGGCGGCTCTGATTGTCTGCAGTGAGCTTGCTCTGGAAGAGCATACGGTCGAGTACCAGCCCAATCAGTAGTGACGACGGAGGCACGGCTGGAAATATGTAATGGTGCAATTTCGTGATCATCGCATTGAACAGCGCAAACGAAACGGCGAGCCACAACGCCAGTAAGATCGCGGTACGTCGTGAGCGCGTCATGTTGGGGATCGGCTCGACCGCAAGCGCAGTGACCATGGCGAGCGGCGCGAGGCCAATCCAAGGAAACAGGCCATAGCCAAGCTGCTGCAGAAAATAGCCGATGTTGCCGGTATCACCGTGCACGCCGGCGGCCAGACGCTTGAAATGATCGTGCACCAATAGACGATCAGTGAAGAAATGCCCGAGCCGCGCGTACATCGCCACGTACCAAGGCAGGCCCGTCACTGCGATGATGAGGATCCCCATACCGACGCGCAACCTGCCTGCGACGAGCCACGAGATCCGCCGCGTGACCAGCATGTGCAATCCCGCGATCAGGCCCGGCAGCGCGATTCCGGGAATGCCTTTGGCCATGCAGGCCAACGAACAGAACAGATAA
The DNA here is from genome assembly GCA_964651185.1 of uncultured Polyangiales bacterium. GTDB lineage: Bacteria > Myxococcota_A > Polyangia > Polyangiales > DASUME01 > DASUME01. The sequence goes on along the minus strand of CAZYWR010000173.1, from coordinate 9,846 downwards.
AAACCGAACAGTCCTAGCGTCGTAACGTCGCGCTCTCGGCTCATCGCCCGCACGCCCCAAACGATCCCGAGCAGCCACGCCAGACCTTGCGCGAAGGGTTGATACCAGAGCTCTCCCCAATAGGCGCCGCGAATGCGATGAATTGGGTTGCCTGGAACGCCCGAATTCCCCGCGGAGCCGAACAAGAATTCGTCTTTATGGAGCGCAAAGCCGCCGTCGGAAGTGACGAAGGTAATATTGCGCGTGATGAGGTACAACGCCTGGGGCAGGGCGATGACAACGAACGCGGCTAATAAGAGGCTCTGCCACGAAATCGCCACGGGACCGACGCGGTAAGTGGACACCACGGTCCGTTCGTCGCGTTCGATCGCCAATCCGAATAGCGCGAGCGCAATCGTCATTGTTGCCACGAATGGCATGTCGGTCACGGCCTGGTGGGCGAGCAGAAAGAAGTAAGGCGTAGTGGTGAGAACCAGTGTAGCGATCACGCCGGCGCGGCGACCGAACGCGCGTGCAACGAGCGCGTACGACGTCATCAGGGCGCCTAACGACAGGAAATAGTGCGGAAGGCGGATCGCCCACTCGGGGTGCGCGGGGTTCTGATCCGGACCAAAGGGAATTCCGAGCGCACCCCAGCTAAGCGCCTCGATCCAAAAGATCAGAATGGGTTTGCTACGGAACCACGCACCCTGTGCCCACCAGAGCGTGATCCAATCGCTGCGCGCGAGAATCTCGCGCGCGACTTCGCCGTAGTGTGTTTCCCACGGATCCCAGAGCCCGTATTGACCGAGCATGGGCAGCAACAGCGCGGAGCTCGCCACGCACACAAACAGCGCTGGACGGTGTAGAGCTGAAGCCAGCAACACCAAGTGGGCGAGCACCAGGGGTATTGCCACTCCGTCCGCACCCAATACGACTCGGCCAAACAGCGCGATCGCGAGCGCGATCGGCACCGTGAACTTGGGCGCAAAGCGGCGAGGCTCACCCGGCTTGGCGTCGATCAGTGGAGGTAAACAAGGCTCATCACGCGGAAGCGCGCGCAACAACCCGCACAACTCCAGCACGCCGAAAGCAGCAACAAAGATGGCGACGGCACCGAACAGAGGGGAGCACGTCCATGGGACGTCCGCCGCCATGATTAGGAACGCGGCGAGACCTCCAATGCCCGTGAGAAGACTTCCGAACAAGACGTTGCGCGGGCGCAGATACGCGCGTTCAAGCGCCGGTACTACGCCGTGAATAGCCCCCGCGTGGGGGGCTGCTGCAACAGCTAAACGAGGTTGCGGCGATCCATGTACGTCAGCAGGACTCACTGGAGTGATCGACGCGGCACAGCATGTTTTCAACGGCACTGCGGCTGAAATACTGTCCGCAACGTCCTGCGGGTCGGAGTCGTCTGCCATGCTCGTCCGCTCTCGGAGGCGCTTTTCACAGACTTCGACCGAAGCGCCTGCCGGTTTCCAGCTCCCTTTCCCTCCTCTTGTTCAATCCTTTGCAGTGGGGCGTTTTCGGTCACGGCCGGCGGCGTTCCGACCGGACGCTAGGGCTTGCGCTCGGCTTCAGGCTGGTCGTCTCGACGTGTGATGACCGCTGCGAGCTGCGCATGGCTCGAAAGCGGCGCTAGGCGTAGCTCACGCAGCAGCAGTGCGATGGAGCCTGAGCCAGCGGTCGTGCGGCCTACACAGCTCCGGCCAACCGAGGAGTAAGCGCGCGATAGCGCTAGTACGGTGCGGCATTCGTGCGTGTAGGCCTAATCAGGAAGAGCAACGTGCATAGGGTCCTGGGGGATGGGAGTAGCTCGCCTTTCCCATTTCGGGGAAGAACCTTCAAAAATAGAGCGCGTGTCAGTCACACCAATTCTTCCCCCTCATTCAAGCGGGCCTCGCTATCCTTTGGCGCGATGCCCTCGCACACACCGCGTGCACTCGTGCAACACTTGCTCCGCAGAGCTGCGGTTTCACGGACGGTCGTTTCGGCGAGACTTCGCGGGTTGTCGGGAGTTAACGTCGCTCGGAAGTTGTGCGCGCGGCCGGGGGTGTTCGGCCGAGCCGCAGCCGGAGATACTTATGGAGCTTGATAAATCTGGGATCTACACGGCGCTCGTCTGGCTGTGCGCGGCCCTCTGTTTGGGCTGCAGCGCATCGTCTTCGGACGTCCCAGAAGCACAGCACACGGCTGAGGACAGCGGCACGCGCGACGCAGGCGGAGCTCGGCGCGCCGACGCGAGTGGAACGGGTGGCACCGACGCGGGCGAAAGCGAGGCCGCCGCGAGCTCGCCGCGGGCCCAAGACGGCGGCCGGCCTGCCAAGGCGACGGATGCTGCAGCGCACTCCGATGCAGGTGCTTCAGCGCACACCGATGCCGGCGCCAAATCTGAAGGCGGCGCCGTCATAGACACCGGCCCTGCTGTCAGCGGCTCGGACTTGCGTGAGGTCCTGCTGGTCGGAAACTCGGTCGCAGGCACGGTCAGCTTCATCGATGCGAACAGCTTCGAAAGCCTGGGCAAGGTCCATGTCATCCCAGATCTCGACCAAGCGGTCGCGGCCATCAACGCAGACCTCGTGCGAGCAGTCGCCTATCCGGTGGTGCAGAATCAGCAGCTACTCCACCACTTCGAACCGTCGAACGGGCAGCGCTACGTCGATGACGTGTTCGTGTCTCCTGATGGGACGACGCTTTACGTATCGCGTTCGAACTTAGGCGACGTGGCCGCCTTCGATCTAACCAAACCAGACCACCCGCAGAAGTGGAAGACGTACGTCGATGGTGTGAAGGCAGATCACGCCACGCTCTCGCCGGACGGCAGCCGGCTCGTGGTATCAGCCACCAGCGCGCAAGTGGTGGACGTGTTCGACGCGAAGACCGGACAGCGCGTCGGCAGCTTTGCCACCGGTACCTATCCGCACCAGAACGACTACTCGGCGGACGGCAAGCACATCTATAACAGCAGCATCGGCAACGTGGGCTATGAGAGCGTACCGTATGCGCAAAATGCCTCCAAAGGCGACCGCTGGCTGGTGCAGGTGGACGCGAACACGCTCCAGGTGCTCAAGACTTGGAAGTTCGAATATGGCATCCGGCCCAATGTGGTCAGCGCCGACGAGAACACGCTCTACACGCAGCTTTCATACCTGAACGGCGTAGTTAAGTACGACCTAATCAACTCCAAGGAGCTCGCGCGAAGCGACCAACCACTGAGCGAGTTCGCGATGAACACGTACGAGAGCTACGACGAATACCCGCACGACTCCGCACACCACGGGCTCGCACTGTCGAGGGATGGGCAGACGCTCTGCGATTGCGGGACCATCGACAACACGGTCAGCCTGGTGTCGACTGCCGACATGCAGGTGAAGAAGACGATCGACGTGGGGATGATCCCTTACTGGGCGACGACAAGCCCGGACGGCCGCTACTGCTTTGTATCGCTCAGCGGAAGTGACGCAGTCTCGGTGATCGACTACGAAGCCGAAGCCGAAGTGAAGACCGTCCAGGTGGACAAGTTCCCGCAGCGCAGCCGGCTCGGCCGAGTTCCCGAGAGCGTCGTCGCCTTGCTGTCTCCGGCCGGCGGCTAAATTCTTCTTCACAAACTAGTGGGTAAGAACGGCGTATACCGTCGGCGACGCGTTCTCTCGAACGCGCAAGGAGACCACCTCGAGAACTTCATCTCCGCGCATCCCAGCGTCGATACGGCGTTCACGACGGCCAACCCGCACTTCGTCGCGATGTTCGGCGACCCTACGAAGGACCCGCACACTCCCCCGACGTCATCGTGAAGCTGGCGCTGCCAGTCGCAAGTTTCGGGCCCATCATGCTTTTCCACGATCGCCGGAGCCGGTTCGGGTCGCATTCGTGCAAGTCGCCTCGCCGTGTTATCCGCAGCTCGTGGATCGTGTTCCGGTGTCGTGTGCACTCGCGTTGATGGCCTCCTCCGCTGTCGCCCAGCTTCCGCCACAGATCTCGATTCGCTGGGACGCTCCCGTGTCTTGTGAACGCTCGCCGGCGTTCGACGCGCAGCTCGCCGAGCGACTCGGACCCGAGGCTGCGCGTGCTCGACCGCTCGAGGCCGAGGTCGACATCCGCGAGCTTCCCAGTGGGCTCTACGAGCTTACGGTCGAGGTCGTGAGCTCCCCGGGACGCACCACGCGCACGATCGAGCTCGCGGACTGCGCCGAAGCGCAGCGAGCAGCTGCGATCGTGATCGCTACCGCGGTGACGGCCGATGGGCGCAGCGCGGAGCGCGAGCACACGCGGTCCGAGCCACCGGGTATATGGTCGCTGCGCTTGGGTATGATCGGAGACTTGCGCGCGCTGCCCAAGGAATCGTTGGGACCTGCCGTGGGTGCAGGCTACGGCGTGAGCGAGCATTTCCTGGTCTGGGGCGAAGCGCGATACCTGCTGGCCCGACAAAGCGCACCGAGCGGCGGAGTGCGGGCCGAGGTCGACCTCTTCGCGCTGGGGATCGGAACCGCCCACGTCTGGACGACCGACGCGTTTTCATTCGGGCCCGCCATCGAGGCCGAGTTCGGCGGATTGCGGGGACGAGCCGCAGGAATGCACGCAAACGGTAGCCGAATCGCGCCGTGGCTCTGTGGCTGGGGCGGGGTCGTCACCGGCTATGCATGGGGTCCACTTGTCCTTGCGCTCAGCCTGCAGCTGGGGGTGCCCGTGCTCCGGCCGCGGTTCCTGCTTCCTAACGACGCGCAACCATACCGCGCCCCTCCAGTCACAGGACGTGTCCAACTCGGCGTATCGATCGCACTCGGCGCAAAGAAAAGAGCTGCGGGCGGTCAATAAGGGAAGTGCAGGCTTCATCGCTCGGCAAGCCATCGGAAGCGCGCGTGACGGCTGCGCCCCTGGTCCCTACGCGGGTGGAGTTCGACGCCTTTTATCGGGCTCACGCAGCCTTTGTGTGGCGCTCGCTCAGGCGGCTGTGTGTACCGGAGGCGGCGCTCGACGACGCGCTGCAAGAGGTCTTCATCGTGGTGCACCGGCGCTTTCATGAGTTGCGTCCCGGGCCGACCGAACGCGCGTGGCTGTTTGTGATCGCACAGCGAGTGGCGAGCAGTCACCGCCGCTGGCTGCGCCGCAAGGGCAACCTGGTACCGCTCGACGAGCAGGTCGTGGGGACCTCTCCTTCGCCGCTCGAGGGGGCCATGCGGAGGCAGGCATCGGCCTTGGTACAGGAATTTCTGGAGCAGCTCGATGAACCGCGCAGAGCGGCGTTCGTCTTGTCGGAGCTCGAGCAGATGACCGGCGCGGAAGCCCACGTGGCCCTCGGTGTGAACCAGAACACGCTGTACTATCGGCTGGCCTCGGCGCGCCGAGCGTTCGTGGCGTTTCTAGAACGGCGCGGTGTGGTCGAGAGACCGGCCAAGGAGGAGCCATGAACGAGCTGCCGCCGCAAGCGGCGAGCGTGCTCGAGCAGGCTCGCCGCGCAGACCAACCGGACGAGTTCGATCTCGAGCGTTCGCTGGCCAGCCTGCACGCAGCGCTTCCCTTTGCCGACGTGGCGCGCACTGCGCGTTGGGACCAAAGCGAGCCACGGTGGCCGGACAGGGGACCGTCCGGACCTTCGACCTTCGCTGGCGCGGCGTTCTCGGGCAAAGCCATCAAACTGTTGTTGGTGACCGTCGTGCTCGGAGGGATCGGCGCAGGCGCCGTGCAGATGCACGGGTCGAGCGTCCAACGCGCGGCATTCGCGGTGAACGCGCAGTCATCGGCTGCGCCGGCGGCCTTCCGAAGCGCGGGTGAGATCGAGCCTGGCTTTCTTGCTCGTCACGAGCCGGCGAATCCGCCTGGCCGCGCGACAGAGACCGAGCATCATGGTGCGATAGACGCGAGTACGCGTCGTCCCCAGTCACCCGCACACGCGGTACGGTCGAAGCGCCGACAAAGAACGGGCCGCACCAGACGTGCATCGCGGTTCGTCGCTCCAGTCGAGCTCGACTCAGCGGAACAAACCAGCGAAATGCCAGCAACGGTCGCCGGCGCTAAGCCGCTCGCATCGCCGAGCGTGGATGGCCGGGACCAGCCACCGGAGGCCCCTCCGGCGTCAGCACAAGCCGCGAAAGGAGAGCTCGATCTCATCGACTCGGCGATCGCGAGCTTACGTCTCGGCGACGAACGACGCGCGCTGGAGCTACTCGAGCAACACCGCGCGCGCTACCCGGCAGGGAAATTTGCCGTCGAGCGCAACGGTCTGAACGTGCTCGCGTTGTGCGCGAGCGGTCGCATCGAAGAGGGACGTGCCGCGCGTGCGGCGTTCTTACGATCCGAAAGTCGGCCGCCGATTCTGTCACGCGTGCGTGAAGCATGCGTCGACAATCCGGGGCGGCGATGACGCGCGCGAGCTTGCGACTGGTTCTCGGGCGTCGGGTCATCCTCGCTTCGTTGTTGGGTTCTTGGATCGGCTGCGAAGGGCCCACGGTGCGACTTCCCGTCCGCTCGACAGATGACGACGGCGACATCAGCAACGACGCTGGTGCAGGCGGAGCACGAGTCGACGGACCGGGTGATGCCAGCAATCCACGAAATGGGCTTCGCGGTATCTTGAGTCTCTGCAATCAGGACGACGACTGCACGAATCCACAACGCGGGTACTGCGGTGTGTTCAGGTTCTGTGTCGAGTGTCTCCGAGACGAGCACTGCGGGAACGGCCAGAGCTGCAATCTCGAGGGCGAGTGCGGGGCTCTGTGAGGCCGCCCTGCGCGCGGCCGAAAGCGTGAGTCGGTAGCCGCGGCTGTAGCTGCGCGCTGCGGCGGTCCTCCACGCGAATTTCGCGCGCAGGATTCAAGAAAGACGAGCCGCGCGGTCAATAGACAACGGCGGGCTTGATTCTGCCTCCTCTCCGCGCCGGACATTTCTACTTAGGCAGGCACTCCTGTTACCCCCACTATCGGGTCCGGAAGACTGCCGTAGCTCGGACCTGAGTTAGGCAAATACTGACGGATCAGCGCTCTCAGAATAAGAGCCGGTGAGGGCATATCTACGCCCTCTCACTTCGCTCCGAACGACACTACCACTCTCAGGACCGATCAAAAGAGAGCACTCACGATGAAATGCTTTCCGATTCACTTCATGATCGCTGCGGTCGCGGTTAGCACCTTTGGCGGCTGTGACGACGGTGCTAGATCGCAAGAACAACAAGACGACGCCTTGGACGGCGAAGGCGCGGACGCGTCGCCTGGCGGTGACTGGCTGCAGTTCAGTGCGTTCGGGACAGCCCTGGACGGCAGTGTTGCCCACGTCGACGCTGGGCTAGCGAACTCCACCACCGACGACGCGGGGCCCCACTACGGCGATGCGGAATTGCTTGGCATCGTTTTCGCGATCGATCACGCCGAGATCATCCTGGGTCGCGCGGGCCAGCGCGCGTCGGACGCCCGCGTACAGGCCTTGGGCACCGACGTGGCCAGCACCCACGAACAGGGTCGGAATCGTGCTCTCTCATTGGACGTGCTTCCGTCACCGAGCCAGCAGGCAGCCACGTACCTACAAGCAGGTCTGACGCTGCAAAATGTGTTGCCCAATCCGGATTCCGGCGCCGGGTACGACGATACCTATCTGAGCCTGCAAATCATGCTCGATGCCCTCGTCGTCCATCAGATCGATACGATGTGGCTTCCAGCAGCTACAGATCCCGAGGTGCAGGCCGAACTCAGAGCAACACGCGACGCCACACAGGCCCATCTCGACCGGACGGTGGGGATCCGAACCGAACACCACCCACCTCGTGTTCGCGAGCATGCGGACGCCGGTGTGATCGAATCAGGCGACCAAGATTCAGGAACGACGGTTCCAGCGGAAGGCGACGAACCGCAAACAGCTCCGAGTGACAATGTCCACACGCCCGTCCAACCGCAGTAGCGTTGTGCGCGCCCGGATCCGAGCCCTGGACTCTTGCTGTTCTATCCAGTCATGATGCGAGGATGCTGTGTACGCCTGCACTTCGGTTAAGCGAAGCGGTCGAATGAGCAGGCTAGGGCTAGGCCTGCGCTCGGGGTGGCTCTGGTTCGTTTGCGGAGCGTGTTCGACGAGTCAAGGGCCGGCGCCCGCTGAGGACTCACTGCCTTCGGGCAACTCCACAACGGCTGCGGACCAGACCGGAGGATCCCCCGCAACGGATATGAGTACGTCTAGCGATCTGGATGGGGGGCAGAATCTCGCAGACGCCGCGCCGGTTTCCACCGACGCAGGTCCATTCGGTATTCTGATGGATTCCACGGTAGAAGCTGGATTACGTCTGCCGTCCGACGCCGGAGAATCCTCGTCCATGCACGATGCGCGGACGCGCGACGCACACGTGTATCCCGCGTCCGAGGCAGGGTCAACAACGTGGCCCACGCTGATGGCGCCGCAGATCGGCACGCCCGAGCTGGTCTCCGATACCTTCGTGCTGGCCGAGAATCCGCTTTGGGACCATTGCCACGGCCAAATGCTGTTCGTCGACGTCGAGGCATCTGTCATTTACGCAATTCGGCCGGATGGCACGATCAGTGTCGTACGGAGCAACACGAACTACGCGAACGGCCTTGCATTCGATCGCGAAGGGCGTCTGGTGATGGATGAAATGGGCGGCGGATTTGGCGGTCGCATCACGCGCCTCGAACCGGGCGGTACCCTGAAAGTGTTGGCGGACAAGCCGCTCGGAGGCGGCCAGCTCAATACATCGGATGATCTGATCATACGCTCCGATGGGATCATCTACTTTTCGGATCCAGTCATCCCGCACGGCGGCTCGCTCTCGGTTTCCCTCCTGCCTGAGCCCCTATATCGGCTCAACCCTGGAGCGCGCACGCCCGAGGAGGTGGCGAGGGTCCTGCTGCCGAACGGCGTCGAACTCTCTCCAGATGAAAAGACTCTCTATCTTTCAGCCTTCTTGGGCGGCGAAGTCGTGCGCTTCGACGTTGCGCCGGACGGCGCGCTTCGTGGACAACGCACCTTTCTCCCTGGCCTCAGTAACCCCGATAGTATGTGCTTGGATGCCGCGGGGAACGTATACGTGGCAGTGAGTCAAGGCCTCGCCGTCGCGCGCCCCGATGGCACGCCGATCGCGCTCGTTAACATGAGCACTTCGCAAGGCGCCACGAATTGCGGCTTCGGCGGAGAAGACGGGAAGACGCTGTACATCAGCGCCTGGAACACGCTCTGGACGATTTCGGACATGCCGATTCCCGGGCTCGATTGGACGAACAATCAGCATATGCCGTGTAACGACTGAAATGCATGAGGCCCCGCCACGTATCTCGCCGTGAAGCGGCCTGTCTTCGCGATCGTCTCTGCCCTGCGTTGTGGGCTCGCCACGGAGACTGATTGACTGTGTGGTTGGCGAATCCGTTCTTGTGTCCTTGGAACCTGACGGCCGACGCGGCCTGAGGTTGGAGATCGTCCCATGATGGAGCTGCGAGTATCTGCCGGAGCAGTTTTGGCGTCGCTTTGTCCGGCGGTGACGTGTGCGTGCGGAGCCGACTCAGCAGGTGATGGTGCCCTCGCGAACGAAGGCGAACCCGCGCAGTCGGATGGCGACCCGGGAGGTGACGACGGCGAAAGCAGCGACAGCCCTGCGAGCAGTATGAAGGACGCAGGCCGCCGGCTCGACAGCGCAACCGGATCGCCTCGGTCTGGTGCCGATGCCGCAGCGCGTGATTCGGCGACGAAGGACGGCGGCGTTGGAGTGCCTCGCGGCGACGGGGCCGAGGCTGAGCCTTCGTCGAGCGGATCAGGCGTTCCGTGCGACGTCGCGGCGATTGTCAGCGAGCACTGCAGCGAGTGCCACAACGAAAAGAAGCTGTACGGCGCCCCGATGAAGCTCTTGACGTTAGACGACTTCCAAGCGAGCTCCCC
>CAZYWR010000172.1:0-1536 GCA_964651185.1 uncultured Polyangiales bacterium | reverse complement strand
AGTTGCTCGCCGCGGCGGCTCGGGCCTGGTCGCCCGCGCCGCGACGCGCCGAGCGCGGCGCGCGCGCCTTCGATGGCTTCGCGCGTGCGCCCGAGTTGGGCGCGCCGCTGCACCTGGGCCGCCGGCTCCGCGCGCGCGCCGACCAAGCTGCTCGCGACCTGCGCGAGCTCGCGCAGCGCCGCAGCGACGGACCGGCTCGCGGGGCGAAACGGCCGAAGCGGCCAGAGCAGGAGCGCGAGCAGCGCGGCCCACGCGCTCCCGAGGAGGTAGAAGCCGGCGTGGAGCGCGGCTTCGCGCAGGCTCGCGACCGGCCGCGCCAGCGAGATGATCAACGCCACCGAGCTGCTGATGCCCACCGAGGTCGCTTCCCCGCCGAACAGCCGCGCGAACGCGCCGATGCCGACGACCAGCAAAATCGCGGGCACGGCCAGCCAGGTGTGTCCCGCGAGCGCACTGCCGAGCCCGGTGGTGAACGCGCCGCCCAGCCCGAGCGCGAGCATGCTGAGCGCGCGCGTGCGGTACGCCCCGCCTTTGTCGACCAGCACGGTGCCGAAGCCGGCCAGGCTGGTCCAAGCGAGCTCGGGCCGATGGAGCACCGGCATGAGCAACAGCGGTAGCGTGGTGGCGAGCCCCGCGCGCACACCGGCGATCAAGTTGGGCCGCGCCGGCGCGACCCGCAGCGCGTCGCGCACCACCGGCGATCGCCGAAAGGAAGCTAGCACCGCACCCTCCGCCTTATTCGCTGGTCAGCGGCCCGAACAAGAGCGCCCCGAGCACCAAGAACACGAGATCGAACGCGCCCAGCACGCGCAGCCAGTCGAGCACTTCGCCGAGGCTCGCGCCCGCCAGCACCTCGCGCGTCGCCACCACCCCCGCCAAGAGCGCCGGCGACACGAGCGGAAACAGCACCACGCTCAAGACCAGCTCTTTCGTGCGCACGCGTACGCCCATCGCGGCAAACAGCGCCCCGGCCGCCGAGAAGCCGAGCGTGCCGAGCAAGGTGATGAGCGCGATCGGTCCCAGCGCCGAGCTCAGATCGAGGCGGTAGAGCACGCCGAGCAGGGGCACGAGCAGGAGCTCGACCAAGAACAGGAAGGCGAAGATCCCGAGCGCCTTGCCGAGGAAGATACCGGGACGCGGCAACGGCGAGAGCAAGAGCCCGCGCATGGCGTCATGGTCGCGCTCGCGCTGGAAGCTCCGCCCCATGGCGAGCACGCCCGAAAACGCGATGCTGATCCAGAGCACGCCGGGCGCCACGCGACGCGCCAGCACGTCGTCGAGATAAAATGAAAGCGAGCTCAAGACGGCGACCAAGAGCGCAAAGAAGCCGGTCGTGATCAAGATCTCGCCCGTGCGCAGCTCGATGCGAAGGTCCTTTTGAAAGACGAGCCAGGCGGCCGACCAGAGGCTCATGCCGCGGGCTCCTCGAGCCGGCCGCGATGGAGCCGAACGCGCCGATCCGCGAGCCGCTCGCTGAGCGCGAGATCGTGCGTGACCAGCACCACGATCGCGCCGCGCGCGCGCTCCTCGGCGACG
>CAZYWR010000171.1:0-6597 GCA_964651185.1 uncultured Polyangiales bacterium | reverse complement strand
CGAGCGCGACAACGGCGCCGAGATCGAGATCGCCGCCGGCTTGGACGGCGACGAGTCCCTGATCGCCAACCCCGGCGCGGGCTTGGTCGAGGGCACGCCCGTACGGCCCACCAGCTGAGCGCCGCGCTCCGGAGGTGCGCCTCGTCCCGGCAACGGACGTCGCGAGCGCGGACGCGTCGGGCTCCGCGTCGCGCGATTCCGCTTTACAAGCACATATGTCTCTTATAGAAGACATGACAACGCGCGCACGCCGCGTGGACTCGCGCTCGAGCGCTACCTCGTGTTCGCGAGCGCGCGCAAGCCCTGAGCGCGCCCGAAGCAGCATGGCTGCGAGCTAAAGGAGTGCGCGCTCGCGCACGGAGAGGAAGCTATGGGCCATCCCAGCGTCTACCCGACCGGCGTCACGATCTACGACCCCAGCAAGGCCTTCAGCGGCTACACCATCTTTCAAGCCGCCGAGCTCGGCGCCCTGCTCATCGACATGAACGGGCGCGAGGTGCAGCTGTGGCGCGGCCTCGCCGGCTTTCCCAACAAGCTCCTGCCGGGCGGGCAGCTGTTCGGCAGCACGGCCCAGCGCGACCCGCGCTACGGGCTCCAGGATCAGATCGATCTCGTCCAGGTCGATTGGGAAGGTCGCGTCCTCTGGCGCTTCAGTCAGCTCGAGCGCGTGTCCGATCCGGGCGAAGCGCCGCGCTGGATCGCGCGCCAGCACCATGACTATCAGCGCGCCGGCAACCCGGTCGGCTACTTCGCGCCGGGGCAGGCGCCGCTCACGGACCGCGGCAACACGCTGGTCTTGGTGCACGAGAACGTGCGCGCTCCGGACATCTCCGAACACGAGCTGTTGGACGACAAGATCGTCGAGGTCAGCTGGGACGGGAAGATCGTCTGGGAGTGGCGCGCGCACGAGCACTTCGAGGAGCTCGGCTTCGACGGCGCCGCGCGCGAGGTGCTGCGGCGCGATCCGAACCTGCGCGAGCTCGCCACCGGCGCGATCGGCGACTGGCTGCACATCAACGCGCTCGCCGTGCTCGGGCCGAACCGCCACTACGACGCGGGCGACCAGCGCTTCCATCCGGACAACCTGATCTGGAGCTCGCGCGAGGCGAACATCATCGCCATCGTCGACAAGCGTACAGGTAAGATCGTCTGGCGGCTCGGACCGGACTACCGGAGCGGGCCCGCGCTCGAGCGGCTCGGCTGGATCGTCGGCCAGCACCATCCGCACCTGATCCCCGCGGGGCTGCCGGGCGCCGGCAATCTGCTGGTATTCGACAACGGCGGCTGGGCCGGCTACGGCCCGCCTCACGCGAGCGCCCCGGGCGGCCGCCCGAGCGTGCGGCGCGATTACTCGCGCGTCCTCGAGCTCGATCCGATCACGCTCGAGGTCGTCTGGCAGTACACGCCGGCCGAAGCGGGCTTCGTGGTGCCGCTCGACGCCTCGCGCTTCTACAGCCCGTTTATCAGCAGCGCCCAGCGCTTGCCGAACGGCAACACGCTGATCACCGAAGGATCGGACGGTCGCCTCTTCGAAGTGACGCCCCAGCACGAGACGGTTTGGGAGTACATCAGCCCTTACTGGGGGAAGGCGCAGCGCAAGCTGAACATGATCTACCGAGCGTATCGCGCGCCTTACGAATGGGTGCCGCAGCGCGAGCGGCCGCGCGAGCAGGCCGTGCCGCGCCTCGATCCCGCGCGCTTCCGCGTGCCGGGCGCTGCCGCGTCGGGGGCCGAGCGCGAGATCGTCGTGGAGGGCATCGAGCCTGGGCGGAGCGACGCTTCGTTCTGCGTCGCCTCGAGCGCAGATGCGGGGCGGCGCACATGAGTCGACGCGGCCACCGCCGCAAGGAAGCGCGCGCCGGCTCGCGTCCGAGCGCGCCCAGGGTCGACGGCCGCCGCAGCGTGGCCCGCTCCCACGCGACGCGCGCGAAGCATCCGGAGCAAGCCGCCGCGACGGCGTGACGGCGCGCGGGCAGGTACGCACGCGCGCTGGGCGCTGCGCCCGCTGTGGCAAGGCCGCTTGCAGAAGACCTTAGTCCATTATACAAGACAGAGCGCCGAATCGTTCCCGCGCACCGCGCTGCGAACGCACGCAGGAGTTCTCACTATGCAAGAGCGTCCTCTGTTCTTCCCGCAGCGCTTTCAGAACGCCGCGCGTTACTACACCACCGGCCGCCCTACCTATCCGAAGCTGCTGATCCGCCGCGTCGTCGATCTGGTAGGGCTCTCCTATCGAGTGCACGCGCTCGACCTGGGGACGGGGCCGGGCTTTCTCGCGATCGACTTTGCGCCGTTCGCCAAGCAGGTCACCGCGATCGATCCCTCGCCGGAGATGCTGGCGGTCGCGCGCGAGAACGTGGAGCGCGCCGGCGCGAAGGTGCGGCTCGTCCAGGGCAGCTCCTACGAGCGCGGGCCCGAGCTCGGGCGCGTTCGCCGCGCCACCATCGGCCGCGCCTTCCACTGGATGGACCGCGCCCAGACGCTCGCCTCGCTCGGCGCCTTGCTCGACGATGGCGGCGCGATCGCGCTGTTCTCGGAGAGCTACCCGAACGTCGCGGAGAACGCTTGGCGCCGCGAGTTCCAGGCGATCCTCGAAGGCTACACCGCCGCCGACCCTGCCAAGCCGGTGTTCCAGGCGACGCCCGCGAACGAAGAGCTGTTCTTGGCCTCCCCGTTCGACCATCTCGAGCGTCTGTCGGTGATCGAGCGCCGCGAGACGCCGCTCGATCGCTTCGCGGATCGCGCGCTCTCCTACGGGAGTACCTGGCAGGGCAAGCCGGGCTCGCGTGAAGACGATCTGGCCGAGGACATCCGCAAGGCGATCGCGAAGTACGCGGACGAGAGCGGCGTCGTCCGGGAAGTGATCGAGGGGCACGCGCTCGTGGCGCGCCGGTCTGCAGACCTTTCGAAGCGCTGGGTTTGAAACGGGGAGGTGCGTATGAAAGAGAACCTGCTCGGCTCGGCTGGGTCTGGACGGCTGCTCGCCGTGGCCCTGGGCTTGACGAGCGGGCTGGCGAGCTCGCTGGTCCGCGCCGACGTGGTGACCGATTGGAATGAAGTCACGATCCTCGCTGCCAAGGGCTTCGACGGCAGCGCCGGCAACGGCCTCGCCTTGGACACCAACCTGACGACGCGCATCGCGGCCATCGAAGCGCGCGCGGTGTTCGACGCGATCAACGCGATCGAGGCATTCAGCGCCGAGAGCTATTCCTATCGCGCGAGCCACGCTGGATCGCCGGAGGCTGCCGCGGCGCAGGCGGCTCACGACGTGCTGGCGGGAGAGCTCCCGGATCCGGCCGCCGACGCGAGCGTGGATCCGAAGTGGTCGGCGACGCGGGCCTGGCTCGATGCCCGCCTGCAGAGCGATCTGAGCGCGTGGGGCGTGAGCGCGTCCGATGAAGGCATCGCGGTCGGCAAAGCGGCGGCCGCCGCGGCGCTCGCGGCGCGCAAGCTCGACAATGCGCGCCCGGTCACCAGCTACGGCGCCCAGCTTACTGCGCAATCCAATCCCGGCATCGGCTTGTGGCGTCAGGTGAACTCGGGGGCGCCCTACGTGAACCCCACGACCGGCGCGCCCACCGGCTTCGACGCCGCGGGCACGACGATCCAGGGCCGTCCGGGCATCGACTTGAACTGGCGAGACGTGAACCCGTTCAGCCTGAGCACGCGGCAAAAGAACGCGCTCGTCGCGGCGGTGCCGCTCTCGCCGGCAGTCGGGAGCGCTGAGTACGCGGCGGAGCTCGACTACCTGCGCACGCGCGGTCGCGACACCTCGAACGTGCGTACGGCCGATCAGACGGCGCAGGCGCTCTACTACCGGCAGGACGCCGAGATCTTCATCAACGAAGCGGCGCGCATCGCTTCCGCCGCGCGCGGGCTCTCGTTACAGGAAAACGCGGCGCTGTTCGCGCTGCTCGACAACGCGCTGGCGGACGTGCGCTTCGCTGCCTTCTCCTCCAAGTACGACCAGAAGTTCTGGCGCCCGATCACCGCGCTGAACGCCGACGCGGACGGTACGGTCACGAACGGCTACGCCGCCTGGCATCCGCTGGCCGCTACACCGTCGCACCCTTCGAACACGGCTGGGCACAGCTCCACCGGCGCGGCCGGGTTCGAGATCTTGCGCGCGTACTTCAAGAGCGACCAGATCCGACCGGATGGCGCACCCGTCACGTTGGGCTCGATCGCGTGGCTCGCGGGCACGAACAACGGCACCGGCAACGCGAGCACGCGTACCGTGCGAAGCTTCAGCCAAGTCCAGCTCGAAAACGGCGCGAGCCGCCTCTACCTCGGCGTGCACTTCGGTTACGACAACCTGCAGGGACAGCTGCTCGGGCTGGCCGTCGCCGAAGAGATCTTGCTGCACAGCGACGACCCGGCGGCGGCCGGTGTTCGTCCCAAACCGTCGCCGGCATCGCGCGCGGAGGTGGTCCGCACCCTGCTCGCGCGGCCCGACCTGTACGGCTTTTTCGGCAGAAGCACGAGCCGACCGGAGCGCTGAGTCATGAGAAACGTGATCGCGCACGCGCCTCGATGACGTCGATGCGAGGCGAAGTCCGGTATCGTAGATTCGTTCGGCCGGAAGTCTTCCCATGTTCGCGCGAAGTCACATGCCTCGGAGCCGAGCCTGCGCGCGAGCAGGCGGTGGCGCAACGCCTGGCGCATTGGCACTGAGCGCGCGCGCCCATCGCGGCGCGCTCCGGCTCGCGCGACGAAATGCGCTGCGCCCGTGCCGGGTGACCAGGAAGACTCGCGGTCAGGTCGCAACGCGTCTGACTTTCGCGTGTCTCGGAGCGGACTCCTCCGCGGCCTCTAAATTGCAAAGGCCGCCGGGCGCATGGGTCTCCAGCACGCACTCCGCAGCGAACGCGAGCATCCTCAGATAGCCCGGGCCGACGGACAGCTGCTCCTCCCAGCGAGGGAGTCCCGCGTCCAGCGTCTCGGCGCGAGCGAGCGTCTGTTCGTGGAGCTGCACCGCTTCACCGCCACCAACGTGACGCGGGTGATCGCGCTCGAGGGAACGCTCGATCCGCTTCGCCTCGAGGGCGCGCTCGCGGCGCTCGCGGCGCGCCACCCGCTCATGCGCGCGCGCATCAGCACGGGCTTTGCGCCCTCGTTCGTCCATGACGCTGCGCCGCCCTTGCAGCTCTACGTCGTGCGCCGGCGCGACGGCGAGCACTGGCGCGAGCTGCTGGAGGAGCTCCTGAATCGGCCGCTCGATCACGCGGCCGGGCGTCTGTTCGAGGTCCACTACCTGTACGCGGCGCGTGAGCGGCGCGCAGAGCTCATCCTGGTCGGAGAGCACGCGGCGTGCGACGGCGTCAGCATGAACAGCTTGTGCGCAGAGCTGCTCGCGCTCTGCGCAGGCGCGCCGAGACTGCCCGTACGACCCACGTTGCCGGTCCTCGAAGCGCTCTTACCTTCCTTTTCATGGCCACGCCGGCTGACGAGCCTCGGCGGGTCGCTCGCGCGCCTCACGCGCGTGTCGGTCGAGCGCCGGCTGCGCGAGCCCCGCACGGCCGGCCGAACCTCGGCCTACGCGTTCACCAGACTCAGCCGCGAACGTACGGCGCACCTGGTCGCCCGAGCGCGCTTGGCGGGCGCGACGGTCACGGGTGTGCTGATGGCCGCCGCGCTCCTGGCCGTGCGCACCGTGCGCCGGGCCACGCCGCGCCTCGCCCTCAGCGTGCCCGTGAACCTGCGCGCGCGCCTCCCGGCGCGAGCCGTGCAGCCCGAGGATCTCGGCAATTATACCGGCGCAGTCTTCCTCGAGGCGCAGACCAGCGACGGCCTATGGGAGCTCGCGCGCGCGCTCAAAGCGGACCTCGATCGCGCGGCGAGCGGCGACGCGTTGCTGGCCGCCGCGCCGCTCGCCTACCGCGCAGCGGCCTGGCTGGTGCGCGCCGAGAAGCCGCCGCTCGCGCATGCGATGCTCAGCAACAGCGGCGTGGTCCCGCTCCAGAGCGACTACGGCGCCTTTCGGCCGCTCGGCTTCTTCAGCGCCAGCTCGGCTCCCATGGTGTCCGCGGACTTCTGCGTCTTCTGCAACACCCTGGACTCGCGGCTGTGCGTCAATCTCGTGTACGCCAAAGAGATCGTCACGCGCGACGAAGCCGAGGGCGTCCTCACGCGCATCCGCGATCTCCTTCGCTACGCGTGACGCCGCGCGCCTCGCGTCATACGCTGGTCGGGAGCGGCCACGCTCGGGCTCGCGCCGGGCGCGGTCTTGTCCTCATCGGATGCACAGCTCGGCCGGCGTGCGCACGGTGAAGCGTCAGGTCGAAGCGCTCGAGTTCTTGCTCGAGTGTACACTCGCCGAGCGCTGACGCGACACTTCGCATCGTACGGCATATGCGACAGATCGGACGCTCTGATTTGCCGACGATCTACTGACTGCGTCCGTTGACCCGCTATCGCGAGGGGGATATCGTGACGTGGGGGTCGTCGAGAACGCGCGGCGTGCACGGCAAGAACGCCTGCGCTCCGCGACGTGGACCGCCGATCAGGCGCAGGAGGGATTCATGTCTGAACCGTTCGTAGGCCAACTCTTGGTGGTTCCGTACACGTTCGCGCCAGACCAATGGGCGTTCTGTTGGG
>CAZYWR010000170.1:0-2537 GCA_964651185.1 uncultured Polyangiales bacterium | reverse complement strand
GAGCTCGTGCACGTAGAGCGGGTGCAAGCCGACTGCGCACAAGAGGCCTGCGCCGCGCGCGCACAACGCGGAGAGGCGCGGCCACTCGCGGGGCTCGTAGCCGGGCACCATGATCCCCGTCACGCCCGCGGCGCGCGCCCGCGCCAGCACCTCGTCGCGATCGCGATCGTACTCCTCAGCGTCGAGGTGGCAGTGGCTGTCGAACATGAGCTCAGTGCGTAGCCGGCTCGAGCGCCGCGAAGCCGCCGTCCAGCGTGCCGGCCTCCCGCCCTTCTCCGGAGGCCGACAAGTCGCTGCGGCCGTGGCCGGGCGGTGCAGCATGAGGCAGCGGCTCGCGGATCGTGCCGTCGTCCATGAACAGCTTGAGCTCCTCCACGATGCGGCGCACGTAATCCTGGCGCTGATGGAACGGCAGGAAGCCGGCCTTGAAGCCGTTCAAGATGATGTGCTTGATATCCGGCAGCGACATGCCGAGCTGCGTGTGGCAGAGCCACAGCTCGCGTGAGACCGTGGTGTCGGTGATCAAGCGGTTGTCGGTGTTGACGGTCACGCGCAGACCGAGGTCGTGATAGAGCTTGATGGGATGGCGCGCGAGCTCAGGCACTGCGCCTGTCTGCACGTTCGACGACGGGCAGCACTCGAGCGGCGTGCGGTGGTCGTTCACGTAGGCGAGCAAGTCGCCATTTTCCCAGAGGCGGCAGCCGTGGCCGATGCGATGCGCGCCGCATACGTGGATGGCCTGCGCGATCGACTCCGGGCCGAAGGCCTCGCCCGCGTGGATGGTGCAGTTGATGTTGTTCTTGCGGATGAGCTCGAACGCGTCGCGGTGGTGCTTGGGCGGATGGTCGTACTCGGCGCCGGCCAGGTCGAAGCCGACCACGCCGCGGTTCTTGTAGGCGACGGCCAAGCGCGCCATCTCCAGCGACGATTCGGGCGAGATGTTGCGGATGCCGCAGATGATCACCTTGGCGTGGACGCCGAGCTCCTCGCGAGCGCGCGCGATGCTCGACAGCACCGCCTCGACGACCGCGGTGAGTCGCAGGCCGCCCTGGGTGTGGAGCATGGGTGCGTAACGGATCTCCATGTAGCGGACGCCTTCGGCCGCGGCGTCTTCGCACAGCTCGTAGGCGACGCGCACCAGCGACTCTTCGGTCTGCAGCACGCGTAAGGTCACGTCGAAGGCCTTCAGATACTCGACTAGCGAGCCCGTGCGCAGGCCACAGTTCATGGCTTTGAGCAGCGCCTCAGGCTCCTTGGCGGGCAGCTCGATGCCGTCCTGGTCCGCCAACTCGAGGATCGTGTTCACGCGCAGCGAGCCGTCGAGGTGCACGTGCAGGTCGGTCTTGGGCAGGCGCTCGAAGAACGAAAGAGGTAGCGTCATGCCCCAGCATACCAGCCTGCGCGCGCGATGGCGGCCCGGCTAACCCTTGCGCCGCACGCCTAGCCGGTCGAGCACGAAAGGCAGTTTGCTGGCCGACACGCTCACACGTGTCGGCATGCCGCCCTCGAGACCGAGCTTTTCCAGCAGATCCACGCCGCTGTCGAAGCGCGCCGCGGCCGTGACCGTGGTCTTGTCGTAGACCACCGAGATCGTGGCGCGCTCCTGGCCGAGGAGGAGCAGCAAGGTCTTGTCGTAATGCGAGCGCGCCGCGCTGGCGTCGACCAGCGCGACCTCGCCGTATAGCTCGTAATGGTGAGCGAGGCGGCGCGCCTCCTCCTCGTGACTGCGAAAGATCAGCGCGGCGCTCTCGATCGGCGCGAGCAAGCCTTTGTCGGTCGCGCCTTCCGCCAAGAAGCGCACGATCAAACCGCGCAGCCCTTCGTCGGTGGGCTTGCCGCGCAGCGCGCGATCGACCATCTGCGCCAGGTCCGAAGGAGTGCCGAGGCGCGTGTCGATCGCGCGCGCGTCGGCGTCCGCGCCCGGGTACGGCTCGCTGCCCCCGCGCACCCATTTGGCCGCTGCGCATAGGCCGTCGAAGTCGGTGTGGCAGCAGATGGTGTCGATGGCGCCGGCGCGCGCGACCAGGTCCGGCGTGACCATCTCCGGGCAGGCGCCGTGTTCGGCCTTCGTGCTCAGCACGAAACGTGGGTCGTCCGCGTACAACGCATGTTTCTGATGGTCGTGGTGGTCGACCCACATCGCGAGCCGCTCGCCGAGGGCGTCGATGAAGGGCTTGGTCGTACGTTCGAAGCTCGCGCCGCCGGCGCCGGCCGCCGCGAACGCGAGGTCGAGCACCACGACTCGACCCTTCAGGTCGCTCGGGCGCGGAAGCTTGCGCGGCGTGCCATAGGCGAGCAGGGGGAAGCTCACGAGTGTCCCTCCAAGAGTCGGCGCGCTTGGACGCGCAATCGACACGTCGAACACGCCGTCAGCAGCTCGCTGCAGCGCCTCCGCATATCGCGCAACGAGGGTGCGCGCCTCGGGGAGAACGCGCAAGGCAATCGTGTTTTCGCCCTAACGTGCACAATCTCACCGACTGGCCAAAGTCTCCTTGCGAATGGTCGCTTTGGCCGTGCAACCTGCAGCTATCCTTGTC
>CAZYWR010000169.1:0-1599 GCA_964651185.1 uncultured Polyangiales bacterium | reverse complement strand
ACACGACTCGTCCCCACGACGAGCCTCGTCGCGGGGCTGGGGCGCGGGCGATGACGATCGTGTCTTCGTGCCGGTTCGCCGGTGCGCCGCCGGCTGGCGGCGGGGCGTCGAGGGCGAGCTCACGCCCCGCCGCGCCCGAGGTCCCGTCCAGAGTAAGATCCGAGAGCTCGAGGCTCCAGTACTCTTGCGCCGCCTCGCTCGCGAAAGGAAGTAAGGTCAGAGCGAGCTCACGCATCGTGGAGAAGCGTCGCTCCGGCTCGCGCGCCAGCGCGCGCGCGATCGCCGCCTCGAGCTCCGGCGGTAAGTCTACGCGGGCCGCGGGCGGATGGGACGGCACCGACTCGACGGCGGGTGGCTCCGCGCTGTCGGCGCGCGCGCCCGGCAGACTGCCCATGATGCCTTCGTACAGGATCACGCCGAGCGAGTACTGGTCGGTGCGCGCGTCCAACACGGCATCGCCGCGCGCCTGCTCGGGCGCCATGTAGCGCGCCGTCCCCGCGATCGTCGCGCTCCCGGCCGCTGCGCTCGCGTTCAATACGCCCGAGACGCCGAAGTCGAGCAGCTTCGGCTGCACGCGGCGGCCCACGCGGTGCAGGAAGATGTTCTCGGGCTTCAGATCGCGGTGCAGGACCCGCTGCTCGTGTCCCGCCGCGACGGCCGCCATGATCGGCAGCAGCAGATCGATCAGGTCCCGGTAAGGCAGGCGCTGCTTGCGCGCATAGAGCCCGCGCAGGGTCTCGCCGCGCAACAGCTCCATCACGAGATAGGGGAGTCCGTCGACCACGCCGACATCGGTGACGTCGACCACGTGCGGATGGTGGATGCGGCTCGCGTACTCGGCCTCCGCCACGAAACGGGCGCGCGCGTCGGCATCTTGCGCCAGCTGGGGATGCAAGGCCTTGAGCGCCACGCGCTTCTTGAGGCCGACGTGCGTCGCCTCGTAGACCTCGGACATGCCGCCTTCGGCGAGCAAGCGGACGATTCGATACTGCCCGAAGCGCGCTCCTTCTGCGAACGCATGCGGGCCGCGCGGCACGCCCTGCAGCGAAGTGGCGATCGAAGTGGCGAGCGCGCCCGCGCGCGCAGATGTCGCGCGATCTTTCGTGGGATCGTCGGAGTCGAGCCATCGCATCGTGCAACCTCGTGCGCAGCGGGACCGAACGGGACGATATCACTGCTGCGCTGTCAGGGAGCGCCTGACTTGACGTCTGCGGACTGCAACTTTTCGAGTGTCAGGTGCTCGTCTGCTTGCAGCCATCATCTTTTATGTACGTTCTGATCCACGTGCGAATCGTACCCGTTCAGGTACAGCGTCAGGTACAGCGGGCGGCGCGCGTTCGCTCACGGACAGACGGGCGGGTGCTCCACGCCTCGCGCGAGCTCCGCGAGCCAGGGATCGCCCCGGCCCTCCGGAAGATCGCGGGCCTGGGCGACGACGCGCCGCACCTCTTCGACGCGGCCGCGGCGCAGCGCGAGCTCTTGCCCCACGAGCAACGGCTCGCGTGACGGCTTCTCGGCCAGAGCGCGTGCGAGCGCGGTCTCGGCCGCATCGAATTCGCAGAACATGGCCGCGAGCTCGGCTTGCAGCGCCGCCACCAC
>CAZYWR010000168.1:0-1653 GCA_964651185.1 uncultured Polyangiales bacterium | reverse complement strand
GATGCGGCCGGCTCTCCACGCGGCCCAAACGTCCCCGCGGTCTCCAGGCGCGCACCCACGTCGGACGTCCCCGCGTCCGAGCCGCGCCGCTCCTCGTGCACGCTCGCCATGGCTTCCTCCCCCTTGAGGTATGCCGAAAGGATAGTGATCGTCCGCCTTCAACGCGAACGCGTCAATGCTCTTCGTGCAAAGAACGAGTGACACGTACGCGGCGTCGCAGTGTGCACCGACGACGCGGGGCCCTGTTATTGCGCGGCTTCAGCCGTCTCGACCGCGTCGACCCCGACGCTCGCGGCCAGGATCTCGGCCACGTCTTTCTGGCCGATGCTGTCCTCTTTTTCTTCGGCCTTGAGTCCGTCGGTGATCATGGTCATGCAAAACGGACAGCCGGTCGCCAAGGTGGTCGCGCCGGTCTGCAACAGCTGCAACGTGCGCTTGGTGTTGACGCGCTCGGTCCCGTGCTGCTCCTCCATGAACATCTGGGCGCCGCCCGCGCCGCAGCAAAGGCCCTTGCTGCGGTTCCAGTAACTCACCTCGCGCAGCTCGAGCCCGGGGATCGACTGCAAGATCTGGCGCGGCGCGTCATAGACGCTGTTGTAGCGCCCGAGGTAGCAGCTGTCGTGGAACGCGACCGGGCCGGAGACGCGCCGCTCCGGCTTGAGCTTCCCCTGATGGATCAGGTCCATGAGGAAGTCCGTGTGGTGCACGACATCGTAGTGACCGCCGAAGTCCGGATACTCGTTCTTCAGCGTGTTGAAGCAGTGCGGACAGGCGGTGACGACCTTCTTCTTGTCCACCTTGTAGTTGCCGAGCAGCTCCACGTTCGCGGCAGCGACCATCTGAAACAGGTATTCGTTGCCCGCGCGGCGCGCCGGGTCGCCGGTGCACTGCTCCTCGGTGCCCAGGATCGCGAAGTCGACGCCGGCGTGCTTGAGCAGCTTGGCGAACGAACGCGCCACCTTCTTGGCGCGGTCATCGAAGCTCGCAGCGCAGCCCACCCAGTAGAGAACGGGCGCGTCGGGGCGCTCTTCGACCGTGGGGATGTCGAGCCCGTCGGCCCAGTTGGCGCGATCCATCGCCGGCAGGTTCCAAGGATTGCCGTTGGTCTCGATGCCGTTGAAGGGCTTCGTGAGCTGGGCGGGGAACTCGTTTTTGATCATCACCTGATCGCGGCGCATCTGCACGATCTTGTCGACGTAGGTGATCATCACTGGACACTGCTCTTCGCAGGCGCGGCAGCTGGTGCAGGCCCAGATCACGTCCGGGTCGATGATGTTCGGCACCAACTCGACATCGGCACCCGTCGTGAAGTAGCCGCCCTCAGGGGCAGGCGGCGTGGTGTGGAGCACTTCGCGCCCGGGCTCTTCTTCGTCATTCTTCTTCTCGGCCAGCGGATCGACCACGCCCGTATCTTTGATCAGCCGCCCTTCGCTCGCGTACAGGTGATCGCGCAGCGCCAAGGTTAGGTGCTTGGGCGAGAGCTTCTTGCCCGTCGTGTAGGCCGGACAGTTGTCGCTACAGCGCCCGCACTCCGTACAGGTGTAGAGATCGAGCATCTGCTTCCACGACAGATCGGTGATCTTGCCGAGGCCGACCGGCTCTTCGCGCTCGACCTTGCCTTCGATGTCTTCGACCTTGGGCAGGCGCCCGACC
>CAZYWR010000167.1:0-2315 GCA_964651185.1 uncultured Polyangiales bacterium | reverse complement strand
AAGTCCCCGCGCGCGACGAGCTCGCCCTTCCCCGCGCGCCGTCCGTTGCGCCGCACTTCGCCGGCGTCGAACAGGCGCTTGACTTGGGAGCGCGACAGCGTGAGCCGGCTGCAAAGAACGCGATCGAGGCGGATGCCGATCTCTTGTTCCTGAATCTCGAGCTGCTGCACCGGGCGAACTCTCCCGCGTTGCTGGGCGCTTCCTGACCTTTACACTGTCTTTCCGCCGTGGCGAGCCAACGCGATTACTACGAGATCCTGGGCATCGGACAGACCGCAGCCGAGGACGAAATCAAACGTGCTTACCGAAAGCTAGCCGTCGAGCTGCACCCGGATCGCAACCCTCACGATCCGAAGGCCGAGGAGCGCTTCAAGCAGGCGAGCCAGGCCTACGCCGTGCTGAGCGATCCCGAAAAGCGCCGGCGCTACGATCGGCTCGGTCACAGTGCGTTTTCGGGCGAAGCGACGGGCGGCTTCGATCCGGTGGACTTCGACGCGTTCGGGGATCTGATCGGCGGGCTGTTCGGCGACATTTTTCGTGGCCGCCGGGGCCGTAAGCCGAAGGACCTTCGCTACGATCTCAAGATCCGCTTCGAAGAGGCGGCGCTCGGTTGTGAGAAGGTGATCGAGCTCACGCGCAACGTGACGTGTGCGACGTGCCACGGATCCGGCGCTGCCGCCGGCCACACGCCGACCATCTGCCCGGCTTGTCGTGGCAAGGGCGAAGTGCGCTACCAGCGCGGACTGTTGCCTGCGGCGCGCGCTTGCAACGCGTGCCACGGCACAGGCAAGCAGATCACGCACGCGTGTCCCACTTGCAAAGGCGAAGGCGTCGCGCCCAAGCAGGAGCGGCTGACGGTCACGCTCCCTCCGGGCGTAGAAGACGAGAGCGTGCGCAGCGTACGCGGCGCGGGCGAGCACACGCTGCAGGGTCAGGGCGATCTGCACGTCTACGTGCACGTCGAGCCTCACCCACTTTTCACGCGCCAGGGTGCGGACGTGTTGTGCACGGTCCCGATCAGCTATCCGCAGGCGGTGCTCGGCGATCAGCTGGACGTGCCCACGCTCGAGGGCATCGTGAAGATGCGGCTTCCGCCCGGCACTGCCAGCGGCAAGGTGTTCCGGCTGCGCGGCAAAGGCATCGCCGTGCTGGGTGGCGTGGGCAAAGGCGATCAGCTCGTCACGGTCATGATCGAAGTGCCCCGCGAGATCGGCAAACGTCAACAAGAACTGCTCGAGGAGCTCGCGCGCGAGATGGGCGACCACACGCTCACGGAGCGGCGGCGCTTCCTCGACAAGCTGCGCGCGCTGTTCCAATGAACGGTAGCGCACCGTGACGGAGTGGATAGAGCTGGCGCGCGCGGCAGGGATCCCTGGGAGAGCGCACCCGTGAGCTCGGAGTTCGTAAGCGTGCAGGGTCGCGTGCGCGGCTCGCGCGGGCTCACGCTGGCCGCGCAGGTGCCGGGCGCGCGGCGCGGCGATTGGGTGCGCATCGAGCGCGCGGATGGCTCTGCCCTCGATGCCGAGGTGATCGCCTTCGAAGCCGACGACGTGACGCTGATGCCGCTCGGCAGCGTGCGCGGTGTCGGACCGGGCGACCGTGTGCGCTGGATGGGACGCGCGCTCAGCGTGCGCTGCAGCAGTGACCTGCTCGGCCGCGTGGTGGACGGCGTGGGTCGGCCGATCGATGGTGGCGCGGATCTCGCGGGCGAGCAGTGGCCGATCGAGCGACCCCCGCCCAACGCGATCGATCGGCCGCGCATCGAGCGCGTGCTCGCGACGGGCGTGCGCGCGATCGACGCGTTGTGCACGGTCGGCGAGGGGCAGCGGCTCGGCCTGTTTGCGCCGGCTGGGGTCGGCAAGACCACCCTGCTCGCGCGCTTGGCGGAGCACGCCGCAGCCGACGTGATCGTGACGTGTCTGATCGGCGAGCGCGGGCGCGAGCTCAATGAGTACCTCGAGGACGCGCTCGGTGCGCGTGCACGCGCCCGCAGCGTGGTGGTCTGCGCCACCAGCGATGCGTCGCCGCTCGAACGCATGAAGAGCGCGCAGGTCGCGACCACCTTCGCGGAGTACTTCCGTGAGCGCGGCGAGCGCGTGCTGCTGCTCGTCGACAGCTTGACGCGACTCGTGCGCGCGGCCCGCGAAGTGGGGTTGGCGGCCGGTGAACCTCCAGCGCGCCGCGGCTTTCCACCGAGCGCTTTTTCGGAGCTTCCGCGCCTGCTCGAGCGCGCCGGTCAGAGCCCGCGCGGATCGATCACCGCGTTCTACACGGTGTTGGTCGAAGGCAACGATCTCGATGAGCCCGTGGCTGAC
>CAZYWR010000166.1:0-2486 GCA_964651185.1 uncultured Polyangiales bacterium | reverse complement strand
TCGCGCCGGCGGGCACCTGGAGCCTCGCGGGCTCGAACCGCTGCGTATATTCGAATCCAGATCGCGAGCTCGGTCGCTCCACTCCCGTCGTGCAAGAGTCGAACCGGCGCTTCCGCGACGACGAGTTCCTGTTGCCCCCTGACCTGACGCACGGCCTCAGCAAGATTCGCGTGCGCCTCACCTTGAAGCCGGGCTCCAAGCCGCTCCTCCCCGGCGGCGCACCTCCGCCGACGGCTTGGAGCGAATTCCGCTACACCGCCTACTCTTACCTTCTGCCGACCGCACCCTAACGGCCAATGCCGTCCACCTAAAGCGTGCGATTCGAAGAAGAGCGCAGATCCGCGAGACTTCCCTCCGCTATCGTGGACGTTGTCGGCGACCGCGACGGATCTTGGAGCCGCACAACTCTTGAAAGCTGAGCATGCCCCGCATATCGGTCTCCCTTACTGCTTGTGGATGTGGCTCTTCATCAGGAAAGTCTCGTACGGATCCCAGGTCGCGACCGTCCAATACACGTCTGCGTCGTTGGCGCTCTGCGTAGTCGTCCACGGGTCGATGATGCTCGGCGCGTAGAGGAAACCGTAGTTCGTGCCCCAGAGCGCGTAGTACGGAGTCAGTTCGCCCGGTACGCAGGGCGCGCCCGTGCAGTTGGAGTCGTGGATCATGCCGTTGGCCGCGTACTCGCCGGAGACGGGCGCGTTCGGGTTTCCGGGAGAAAAGACTTGAATTGGCGCGCTCCACGGGCCCCAAGGATCGGTCGCGAAGCGGGCGTGGATCGCGTGCGCTGGATCGGGCTGAATGCCACCGGCGTTTTCGCCGGCGAAGAACAGCGACATCAGGCTCGGGTGGATATCGCCGCCGTAGAACATCACCCAGCGATCCATGGTCGGGATGTAGCTGATGGTCATCTGGTCGACGACGTCGAACTGTTCGTTCCAGGCGTTCGGGCTGCCGTTGAGCGAGACCTTCGCGGCCTTGGAAGGATCGGTCGTAAAGGTCGGGCCGGGGCCTTGGTAATAGTGTACGTTCCAAGCGAAGTTCCCGGTCGGGCTGTACTGCGGCAGGTCCACGTAGGCGAAGTAGAGCGGAATGTCGCGTCCGAACTGTTTGGATCCCACGAAGCCAGGGCGGCCCCAGAGGAAGACCTTCGCGCTGCCCCCCGCCGTGCCGTCGATCGGACGATAGTCGTGCGCACCCGTGACCGGATCGAAGCCGCGCACGCTGCGCGCCGCCGCGTTGGTGAACTTGTTCGTGTTCCAGGCGCGCGTGTAGTACTGCTCTTCGATGACGGGATCGGCGTTTCCGATCCTTACTTTCTGCACGATCGACAGCATGCGCGGGGCTTCGGTGTTCCCGGTGTACGTGTTGTCGATGCAGACGCCACCGTTGGTGCCCGGCGCGGACACGCATGCGTTGCCGGTGCCGCAGGCCGCGGTCGGGTTCGACTTGAAGCACGGCACCGTGAAGCCGCCGATCTGATTGGCGCAGAAGCCGATGCCGGTGTCACAGGTATAGCCCTGGTCGCAGGCGCTGGTGCTCGAACAGGTGTGGGTGTCGCCGCGGCCGAAGTACCCGAACGCGGCCGTGCCGTTGCTGAAGCCCCACCCCGGCGTCTTGCCGGCTCCCATCGTCAGCAAGTTGCTGCAGCAGCCTCCGTCGTACACGACGATCGGGGCGACCTTGAGGAACGCGTTCAGACGAAAGACGATGGGCGGTGCCGCGGCATGCCAGGGAAAGTCACCCGGCAGCGGTGGGTGCGTGGCGATCCACGCGTCCACGGCCGCGCCGTTCGGGAACACGTTGAGATCGATCGATCCCTGCGCGTCGTCCCCGAGCGGCCCGATCGGCGTTGCAAAGGTATCGGCCCAGCTGTCGCCGAACAGCACGTGTAAGCTGCTGCCGTGCTTGAAGCTCCAGCCGAGATCCGTCCCGTAGAACCCGATGGAGCTCTGGCCCAGGGCGGGTGTGTAATATCTCCCCGCGAAGGGCGCCTTCTTCACCGTATTCGTCACCGACATCATGCCGGTCTGAGCGTGCGCCGCCATCGGCAGGGCCGCGATCACTGCGAGGATTCCTGCGACTAGCCATCGTTTCATGAGTCCTCCGAGGCGAGGTTGGCCTGCCGAGCCGGCAGCTGCGCTCGCGGAGCGAGATCTACGCGCAAACCGCTGCGCATCTCAATGACTTACAAATGCATTCACCCTGTTCGAGCGACGCGCTCGCGAACAGGGCCGTGCATCGCCGCGCAGACCTCGCAGCGGCGCAGCGCTGCTCGCCCACCGGGGGTTCGGCGGGTTGTCGGGCGAGCGCGAGCCACCGCTTCCATGGGCACCCGGGTGGCGCCCCGCGGTCGGAGCGTTCCTCGAGCCTCGAGCTTCCCGCCGGACGACCTCTGGGGCGCCCTCGTGCTACGACGAACGGACCGGGGCGAGCGTCGGATTTCCACTCCATCACGGGACCTTACGCCTCGAAGCCAGGAGCCCCTC
>CAZYWR010000165.1:0-5091 GCA_964651185.1 uncultured Polyangiales bacterium | reverse complement strand
GTGCCGGAAGGCACGGTCGCTGCGTTTCGGAACGGGGTCACCAGTCAGCACCTCAGGCACGGCGCGGCCTACCATCCTTATCTCTTGACCACGTTGCCGCGCGCCTACGACGAAGCGGGCGTCTACCTCAATCCGTGGTGGCAGTGGTCTCAAGACGTTTCAGGACTTCGCGTCACGGCGCCGAGCAGCATCCCGAAAAAGCCGGCGCCTACGGTTACCCTTTCCGTCGCCGATGCGGTCGCACCGGGAGAGCCCTCCATCACGTTCGACGTTCAAGCGGCGAATCTTACCATCACGGTGAAGAACAAGCGAGGGTCGCCTTTCAAGCCGGGCGATGTCGCTGACGCCTGGAAGAAGAAACCCGCCACGCCGCTCTTTGCACTCGTGGCTCTGAAGGATGATCCACTGGTCCCGGTCGGGAAAACCGAGCTCGTGGCCGCCCGCGCCCGCGCGGAGCTCGCGCCCAATACCGTGGTCGTCACGTACTCGGGGATGGGCACAGCCCAAGTTCGTGTCATCGAAGACAACAAGGCCACCATCACCTTCGACTCCGATGGTCAAACCCTCACCGTAACCCTGACCAGCGGAACTACAGGCCAACAAGTGGCCGCTGCCTTCGCGGAGGCTCAGCCCAAGCCTCGCGAGTTCACGCTCGAGCAGGCCGGCAACGGCGCGGGTTCGCTCAAGCAAGGCGACTATGCGGTGGCTCAGCCCCAAACCTTGGCGGCGATCAAGTCCACGCAAACGGCGCTCTACAACCAGATCAAGTCCCGGCTCGCCAAAGAATACGTGACGCTGCCGCCCAGCGCTGCGGTCGCAGGCATCTACGCGAGCACGGATCGCGATCGGGGCGTGTGGAAGGCACCGGCCAACGTGGCGGTGACGGGCGTGCTTGGACCCGAGAGCAAGATCACCGACGAAATGCAAGAAGGTCTCAACGTCGACGACCGCGACGGCAAATCGATCAACGCGATTCGTGCGTTCACCGGCAAAGGCACACTCGTGTGGGGAGCGCGGACTTTGAACGGAAACGACAACGAGTGGCGCTACATCCCGGTGCGCCGCCTGTTTACCATGATGGAGCAATCGATCCGCAAGGCGACCGCCTTTGCCGTCTTCGAGCCGAACGACATGAACACATGGCTCAAGGTCAAAGGCATGATCGAGAGCTTTCTCTATGGGCTGTGGGAACGAGGAGCCCTCGCGGGAAGTACGCCAGAGGCGGCTTATTTCGTGCGCATCGGGCTCGGCAAGACCATGAGCCCCCAAGACATCACCGAGGGGCGAATGATCGCCGAAGTGGGCGTGGCGGCCGTGCGGCCGGCCGAGTTCATCGTGCTGCGCTTCACCCACAAGCTGCAGGAGGTCTGAGCCATGGCCCTCACCAAAGCCGAGATCAAGGCCGCGTATCCGCTGCCCTCCTACAATTACCGCGTCGAGATCAACGGCGTGGCCGTAGGCTTTTCGGAGGTTTCGGGACTCAGCATTCGGCGCGAGACCACCACGTATAAGGAGAGCTCCACGGGAGGCGGCGACGGCGGTCCGGTCACCATGAACATGCCGGCGCAGGCCGTGAGTCCCACGCTCACGCTCAAGAAGGGCCTGGTCAGAAAGAACAGTCTCAGCACGCTGTACGCTTGGATGAGCTCCATTCAGGCCAACCAGGTCGACAAGAAAGACATCTACGTACGCCTCTGCGACGAGAGCGGAAACCCGGTGATCAGCTGGAAGGTGCTGAACGCCTTTCCCACCGCGCTCGAGGCACCAACCTTCAGCGCGAGCTCCAATGAGGTAGCCATCGAGAGTATGCACCTCATGGCGGACTCGATCGTGATCGAAGAAGCGTAACAGGCCTCATCGTTCGGGGATCTCGTCGTGCAAGAGAATGAGCACCCACTCGCCGCCTATCACTTTCGCGTCAAGATCGCCGAAACCTTGATGGGCTTCAGTGAGGTCTCCGGCATTGTCGTGGAGTACGAGCATATCGTCTACAAACACGGATTCAGTTTCATGGAGGGCGAAGCGACCAAGGCAGCCTCGGTCAAGAAGGCATCGAGCACACCCATCATCTGCCGGCGCGGCGTCATGCTCGGCGCGAGCCCGCTCTACCTCTTTGACTGGTTGAAGCAGCAGGATTCGCGCGGCATGGAGGTAAGCTTGTGCAATGCGCGAGGAGCGCCCGTGTTGGCCTGGAAGATCCGCGCTGCTCTGCCGACCAAGCTCACCGCTCCCACGTTTCATGCGGCGAGCAACGATGTCTGTGTCGACACGCTCGAGATTCGGGGCCGAGGCATCTCCTTTGTCGCGCTGTGAAACCGAAGCTCTGCTCCTCTGGATTCGCGCTGCTCCCTCACCGCGAGTCCGCCGATGCTCATTCCCCCACGGAGCTGCGCCATGAGATTTCCGATCCCTGAGCTGGCCATCACTGACGAGCTCCTCTTGGGGTTTCGCTTTGGCGTCTGCTTCTTCGCGGCAGGAGTTATTCCGAATCCGCTCGACGTGCGCTTTCAGAAGGTCAAGGGATTGTCCGCAAGCGTGCGGACGACGGAGGTCTCGGAGGGAGGCCAAAACCTCTACACGCAACAACTGCCTGTCAAAGTGGAGTATGGCAACTTGGTGCTCGAGCGCGGCATGGTGGTGGGCTCGCTACTGAACCTCGAGTTCAACGCCGCTCTGACGTTGTTCAAGTTTTCTCCTTCGAACGTGCTCGTGACGCTGCTGAACGAACGCGCGTTACCCGTCGCCGCTTGGCTGTTCATCCGCGCGTACCCGGTGCGCTGGGCGACCTCGGATCTCAACGCGAGCGAGCACGCCGTCGTGATAGACACCCTCGAGCTCGTCTACGCTCGAATGCAGAACGTGAGGTTGTGAGCGTGTCCGTCGAGATTAGAGAGCTTGTGATTCGCGCGGTCGTTCGTCGCACCGACGGAGACGAGCCAGGCCACACGGCAGACGGCTGTGGAGAGCCCGTTGCCGCATCGCCCGCGCAGCAAGCGCAGATCATCGACGCTGCTGTGCGCGAGGTACTCCGCATCTTGAGGGCCTCCAAGGAGCGCTAAGCATGTCGTTGCTGCATCTCTACAAGCTAGAAAAGCTTAAGATTACGCCCTATCGTGACGCGAACCGCACGGTCCTGGCCGACGTCCTTCCTTTCGAGGCGATGTTCAATCCGGCCTCCTTGGAACAGAAGTACTGCATCCCTTGGGCGCGCCGCCAATCGTTGAATGGCAGCAGCGCGGAGCTGAAGTACGCGGGAAGCAGGCCCCAAAAGCTCAGCATATCGCTCGTGCTCGACGGCACGGGCGCGCACGAGCTGGGCGTCTTCGCCCTACGGCGCAAGAGCGTCACACAGCGCGTGAACGACCTGTTTGCGGTCGTGTACCGGTTCAACGGCGTGATTCACCAGCCGAACTTTCTGCGCCTCGAATGGGGCGACCTCAGCTTCGATGGACGGCTGAGCTCGGTGGACGTGAAGTACACCTCGTTCCATCGCGATGGCACTCCCTTACGCGCGGAGCTCGGGCTCTCGTTCCTCGAGGACATACCCGCTCACGTGCGCGCGCGCCTCGAAGCGAAGACATCTCCTGATCTGACCCATACCCGCACCGTGCGCAGCGGAGACACGCTGCCGCTGCTCACTACGGAAATCTACGGAACGCCTGCCTTCTATCTCGACGTCGCGCGCTTCAACGGTCTCGATGACTTTCGCACGCTGGTGCCCGGTCAAGAGCTCCACTTTCCCCCGCTTGTCGTGCTTACCAGAGCACGCGCTGGGGAAGGCTAGTTCGCAGCGATGTCCGCGGTGACCTGCACCATACTGAGCGGCGGCGCGCCCGTGCCTTCGAGCTACGAACTGGTTTCGATCGACATTCGACGCGAGGTCAACCGCATTCCCCAGGCGGAGCTCCGCCTGCTGGATGGCGATCTGGCCACCCAGAGCTTTGCGCTCAGCGACACCCACTTCTTCGCGCCCGGCGCCAGCGTCGAGCTCAGGGTGCGCTACGAAGGCGAGCCCGACGCCACGCTGTTCAAGGGCCTGGTGGTGCGGCACGGAGTCGAGGTGAACCGCGACGGGTCCATGTTGATCGTCGTCTTGAAGGACGCGGCCATCAAGCTCGCCGGCGCGCGCAGGAGCGCGGTGTTTCGCAAACTCACCGACGGCGCCGTCATCCAGCAGCTCGTCACGGACGCAGGCCTCCACGTAGGCGCCATCGACGACACCGCGGTCCAACACGCGGAGCTCGTGCAATATCTGGCGACCTCGTGGGACTTCATCCTCTCACGCGCCGACGCGAGCGGGCGCATCGTCGCCGTGGAAGACGGGACGCTGTCCCTGCGCGCGATGAGCTCGACGGGCAACGTTCAACACCACTTCGAGCTCGGCATCAGCGAGCTCTACGACCTAGAGATCGAAGCCGATGCAGAACATCAGTACGGTATCGTCGAAAGCAGCGCCTGGAACCCCAAGACGCAGCAGCTGACCCGCCCCAGCAGGGCGCTCCCCATGGACCTCGCTCCGGGCAATCTGAAGGGAGAACAAGTTGCCAAAGCGCTCGGGCACGATAGGCAGTTGCTTTGCCACGTCGTCCCCCTGCCCGACACGGAACTTCGCGCCTGGGCCAACGCTCGCATGGCGCGAAGCCGCATGGCGCTCTTGCGTGGGCGCTTCGCCACGCGCGGCTTCGCCGACATCCACTTGCTCGACGCGATGGAGATCGCAGGCATAGGCCAGCGCTTCAATGGCAAGACCCTCGTGACCGGCCTGCGCCATCGCGTCGACGATTCGGGTTGGCAGACCGATATTCAGTTCGGAGTATCACCCGAGCCCTTTCATCGACAGGCGGACATTCTCGCGACGCCCGCGGCTGGGCTCCTGCCCGCAGTAAGCCACCTTCAGATCGGCGTGGTCAGTGACTTCGCCGACGATCCCGATCAAGAGCTGCGAATCAAGGTCGTCTTGCCGAGCGTAGACGCGCGCGCGAGCGCTGCCGTCTGGGCGCGACTTACCGTCCCCGAGGCAGGAAAGGGGCGCGGTTTTTTCTTTCGGCCCGAGCCCGGCGATGAGGTCGTGGTTGGCTTTCTCAACGGCGA
>CAZYWR010000164.1:0-16159 GCA_964651185.1 uncultured Polyangiales bacterium | reverse complement strand
CGTGGTCGTGAACTTTGACGGCGACGGCGTCGTGGACATGGCCCGCGCGCGGACGCCCGGCACGAGCAACGACCGCGGCTCACCGGCGACCTTCTGCGCAGCGCGCCGCGCAAAGTAGCGCTCACGACCCACGCGCGCGGTGTTCAGTATTGCGAGCGCGGCGGGGTGCTTGCGACCATCCCGGCGCAACTCACGAACGCACCACGAGGAGTGCAGAATGAGCAGATGGCAGCTTGGGGCGCTGGCGTTGATCGCCGGCTTGTGGGCCTCGCCCGCGCATGCGCAGCTCGCGCGCGGAACGTTTCGTCTCTCGATCGATGACGACATGCTGAGCGTGGCCGGGGTCAAGGTCGACCCGGACGGTCCTGTAGGCCCTTCGAAGACGACCGTGTTCGGCCTCGGGCCCAACCAGCTGGGCGCGGGGCACGTCTCGGCCTCGCTCGTGGATGGTATGCCCACGCCCTTCGGTCTCGGCTTCGCTTGGGGCTTGTCGCCGAAGCTCCTGCTCGGCGTGCGCGCGGCGTTCGGCTTGGATCTGATCGCGCCGAGTGGAACCGCGGACAACATCCGGGAGCTCGGGCTCTCGCTCATGCCCGGCCTGACGTTCGTGCCGGTGGGGCACAAAGCCAAGCTGTTTCTTTCGGGTGCGCCGCTCTTTCAAGCGGACCGCTGGAAGCAGGGCCCGAGAGACGGGCGTGTTCTGCTCGGCGGCTTCGAGCTCGGCATCGGCACGCTGATCTTCGTGGCGCGCTCGCTAAGCGTCGATCTGGGCTTTCACTTCGAGGGTCGCTTCGGCAACGCCGAAGACGAAAACGGCAATGGTGCGCATATCCGCGACTTGCGCGGCCTCGTGCGGCTCGGCATCTCGCTCTGGATGTGAACGAGATGGCCTCGCGCCGCCGAGAAGCAAGCGGGCGCGAACGGTCGGCAGGCCACATGACGCTCAGAGCGCGCCCGCGTTGTACAGATACTCTTCGATCGCGAGTTTGGCGCCGAGGTCGACGTTTGCGTCGCCCGCGAGCCGGTCGAGGAGCGCGCGTGCCATGGCGCCCGTGACGCGGGAATGGCTATTCAGCCACAGCGCAGACAGCGCGATCATCTCCGCGTAGCGCTGGTAGTGCGGCACGTTGCGGTACGCGGCGACGAACGCGGGGATCGGTTTGTTCGCGTAAGAGGTGATGTTGAACGCGGCGAGGTAAAGCGCGAGCTCGAAGTCGAGGACGGGCTCTGCCTGATCGAGCGCTCGCTGCAGGCTCTGGGCGCCGGCCGTGAAGCCGGCGCTGAGAGACGACGAGAGCTGCGCGATGCCGAATGAGATCGGATCGTACAAGAGCTGGCCGTTCAGGGCGCGTTGACGCTGGTTCATGGCCTGAAAACGCGCCGCCCAACCGCTCAGATCGGAGTCTGGACAGACCACGCCGTACGCGACGGGATCGACGTCCTTGCGACAGTCGATCCAGAACTGAGCGTCGTCGCAAGGTGTGATGGCAGACGTCAGGTCTTCCGGTGACAGATAGTCTGTGCGCGCGAGGCCCTGATCGCAGGCTTGTGCGAGCAATGAGATGACGCTAGTCGCGACGCCCTGCACGGGCACGCTCTGCGCGCGGCCGTTCAGGTACACGGCGTTGTTTTCGACGATGTCGTCAGGCGCCGCGTCCGCGGCGATCGAGATCATCGAGGCCGGGAGCGGCGCGTCCATGGCGGCGATCAACGGCGCCGAGGCCGTGCCCAGCGACGAGGTCAGGTAGCCTGAGCTCGTGAGGAGGTCTGCTGCCTCGGCGGAGCGATGCATCAGTCCGATGAGCTTGCCCTCGTCGTCGAGCAAAGGTGATCCGCTATCGCCCGGCAAAATGAACACGGTGCTCTCGAACCAAACCCCGGATACGTCGATCACCACCCCGCTGGCCCACTTCTTCAAGCGAGCCTCGGGGTGGCCGACCACGGTGACGTGCTTGCCGATGAGATCGACCGCTTCATACGGCACGAACGAGAGGTAGTTCGGGGTCGCCAAGCGATTCGCATCGCTCGCAGGAGCTTCGGTGTAGATCTGTAAGATCGCCATGTCTAGACCGACGTCGACGTGAAGAGGCACGCCGAACACGGTTTGCGGTTCTTGAGGCGGCTGGCCGCGCTGATGGTCGAACGTGACGTCGAACCAGCAGCCTTCGATCGGACAGGTTCGATTGCCGAGCACGTGGTTGTTGGTCAGTAAGAGTCCGTCCGCGGAGATGAATGAGCCCGTGCCCGCGCCGCGCGCGCCGCGAACGCGCACGATCGCCTGCGCAGCCCGCTGAATCGCCGGCGACGCGCCGGCGACGTCGTGCAGCGTGGGAGGGCCGAAGCCGTCTGCGTCATCTCCGCAGCCGGCGAGCAGCGCCGCGCCGAGCGCGATCCTTCGTAAGCGCGATGCGCGTCGAGAGCTCATGAGTTACCGCCGTCGCCGGCGGCCGCGTCGAGGCTTGCGTCCGAAAGAGATCGCACCTGTGCCGCATCCCATCCGGCGTCGATCGAAGACCGAGCGACGCACTGCTGGCCGACCAGAAAGGTGCCGCCGTCGCACGTCACGCCCCTGCCGGGTGCGGGGAAGGCGGAGCGGAAGGGTCGATCGTCTTCGGCGGGGTGGGTGTCATCGGCGCAAGAAGCGCACGTCGTCACCGAGAGGGCGATCCAGCAAACCGCTGCGCGCGTCATGGTGCGCGAGGCGTAGCGCAGCCGGAAGCGCGGAACAAACGACGGCGATCGCGATGCTCAGGTCACGGCCGCGCGCGAGAGGGCGCGGGCGAAGGCGTCGTGGACGGGCGGGTTGAACAACACGAAGCGCACTTCATCGAGCGGCGCGCCCGCGGTCAGCGCGCGCAGGCTCGCGTCGATCGCGATCGACGCGGCCTCATCGAGCGGGTACCCGTACACGCCGCAGCTGATCGCAGGGAACGCGATCGTGCGCAGCGCGTGGGCGGTCGCGAGCGCCAGGCTGTTCTCGTAGGCGCGCGCGAGCAGCTCTGCTTCGCCCTGCGTGCCTCCGTGGTAGATGGGGCCCACGGTGTGGATCACGTGACGCGCGGGGAGCCGGTAGCCCTTGGTGATGCGCGCCTCGCCGGTCGGGCAGCCGCCCAGGGCGCGGCATTCGACCAAGAGCTCGGGGCCGGCCGCGCGGTGGATGGCGCCGTCGACGCCGCCGCCCCCGAGCAGGCTCGAGTTCGCGGCGTTCACGATGGCGTCGACGTGTTCGCGCGTGATGTCGCCGATTTTTAGCTGGATTCGGCAGAAAATGGAGGGTTCCATGGGGACCTGCGGACGGGCTCGTAAACCGATTGGCGCTCGCAGAACGGCTCCTTTACGCTACGTCACCGGTCG
Organism: uncultured Polyangiales bacterium; assembly: GCA_964651185.1. Lineage (GTDB taxonomy): Bacteria > Myxococcota_A > Polyangia > Polyangiales > DASUME01 > DASUME01. Next base: position 12,805 of record CAZYWR010000164.1, on the reverse strand, counting down.
CGGTTGTGAAGCCGTCGCGACCGGTCATCAGACGGGGCGCCGCACGCGGCATGCCTCGTCACGGGGGACCCAGCCAAAGCCATGAGCGACTACATCTTCACCATGAAGGACCTGATGAAGGTCCACCCGCCCGACAAGACGATCGTCTCGAACGTGTACTTGTCGTTTTTGCCGGGCGCCAAGATCGGCGTGCTGGGCGTCAACGGCACGGGCAAGAGCTCGCTGCTGCGCATCATGGCTGGGGTCGACAAGGACTACACGGGCGAGGCCTGGGCCAAGCCCGGCGCTTCGGTCGGCTATCTCGCGCAGGAGCCCGACCTCGGCAGCGCGGTGACCGTGAAGGAGGCGGTCGATGTCGCGGTCACGGGCACGCGCCAGCTGCTCGCGCGCTTCGAAGAGGTGAGCATGAAGCTCGGCGAGCCGCTCTCCGACGACGAGATGAACAAGGTGCTCGAGGAGCAAGCCAAGCTGCAGGACCAGATCGACGCCGTCGACGCCTGGAACCTCGACCATCAGCTCGATATCGCGATGGACGCGCTGCGGCTCCCGCCTTCGGACGCCAAGATCGGGCATTTGTCGGGCGGTGAGCGCCGGCGCGTGGCGCTCTGTCAGATCCTCTTGCAGAAGCCGGATCTCCTGCTGCTCGATGAGCCCACGAACCACCTCGACGCCGAGTCGGTGCTGTGGCTCGAGCAGCACCTGGCGCAGTATCCCGGCTGCGTGGTCGCGGTCACGCACGATCGCTACTTCCTCGACAACGTGGCCGAGTGGATCCTCGAGCTCGATCGCGGCAAGGCCATCCCGTTCAAGGGCAACTACTCGAGCTGGCTCGAGCAAAAGCGCGCGCGTCTGGCGCAGGAAGAGAAGCAAGAGAGCGCGCGCCAGCGCAAGCTCGCGCGCGAGCTCGACTGGGTGCGCGCGTCGCCCAAGGCCCGCCAGGCCAAGAGCAAGGCGCGCCTCGCGGCGTACGACAAGCTGCTCTCGGACTCGGCCAACGAGCGGCGCGACCCGAACGAGATCTCGATCCCGCCGGGCCCGCGGCTCGGCGACCTGGTGTTCGAGGCGGAGAACATCTCCAAGGCCTTCGGTGACAAGCTCCTGTACGAGGGGCTCAGCTTCAAGGTGCCGAAGAACGCGGTGGTCGGCATCATCGGCCCGAACGGCGCCGGCAAGACCACGCTGTTCAAGATCTTGGCCGGCCTCGATCAGCCGGATAGCGGCGCGGTGCGCGTCGGCGACACCGTCAAGCTCGCGTACGTCGACCAGAGCCGCGACAGCCTGAACGGCGAAAACACCGTGTACAAAGAGATCTCGGGCGGCTCCGACAACGTCCAGGTCGGCAAACAAGAGATCTCGTCGCGCGCCTACTGCGGCTGGTTCAACTTCAAGGGCTCGGATCAGCAGAAGCTCGTGAAGTTCTTGTCGGGCGGCGAGCGCAACCGCGTGCACCTGGCGAAGGTGATCAAGAGCGGAGGCAACGTGCTGATGCTCGACGAGCCCACCAACGATCTCGACGTCGACACCTTACGCTCGCTCGAAGCCGCGCTCGACGACTTCGCCGGCTGCGCGCTGGTGATCAGCCACGATCGCTGGTTCTTGGATCGCATCGCCACGCACATCTTGGCGTTCGAGGGCGACAGTAAGGTCGTCTGGTTCGAAGGTAACTTCGAAGCCTACGAAGAAGACAAGAAGAAGCGCCTCGGCGCCGACGCCGTCCAGCCGCATCGCATCAAGTACCGCAAGTTGACGAAGAGCTGAGGCGTCCGGGCCGAGCGCTGCGGCCCGGAGTATGGCACCATCGAGCTCCGTCGCCGCCTCGGAATCACGGGCCCATTCGACGGTACTGACCAGACGGCCCATCACGAGACGAAGTCCATGCAGCGCGGGACGCGTTAGCGAGCGCGCGCGGACGGAGTCCACGCAGCGCGGGGCGCGTTAGCGAGCGCGCGCGGTGTGCTTCGGCACGTGCTTCGCGGCCGGGCGCTTGGTTTTTTCCGGACTGCGCTTGCGCACGCTGCCATGCGGCTTGGACTTGCTCGCGCGTTTCGTTGGGCGTGGCTCCGCGGGCGCCTCCTGCGCTTCGCCGAGGCTCTTACGCAGGATGGAGACCAGATCGATGATCTCGGCCCCACTCTCGGCGGCCGGTTCGACGGTTTCGGGGCGCACGATGTCCACCCCGCGCTTGCGCTTGTCTTCGGCCAACGCTTCGAGCCGCTGCCAGGAGTTGTCCCGGAGCTCGGTGGCGGGCACGTGCGCCACGCTCGCGTGATGGATCAAGCGCCGGAGCGTCTCGACCTTGGCGTGAGGCGCGGCTTGGCGCGGCGGCAAGCCGATTGCCTCGGGCGTGCGCAGCTCTTCGGCCAGGCGCAACGTGAGCCCGCGCAAGAGCCCCGCCTGTCCGGAGATGGCGACTGCGTATTGCTTGCCGCGCATGACGAAGCTGGCGATGCCGACCTTCGCCGTCGCCTCCAAGGTGCTGGCGAGCAGGCGGTAGGCCAAGTTGGAGTTGGCCGCAGGCGCGAGCACGTACGCACGTTCGAACGCGAGCGCCGGGATCGCGTCGCGATCGACAAAGCGCGTCAAGTCGATATCGCGCGACTCCGCTGGGGCGAGCGCCTCGAGCTCCTGGTCGCTGATCGGCACGAAGCCGCCGTCGTCGAGCTCGTAGCCGCGCTCGAGCTCGCTCGACTCGAGCGGCTGGCCGTCTTCGCGGAAGTAGCGGCGGGCCACGGGATTGCCGCTCGGGGCCAGCATGCGTAAGGAGCTGCGCGTGGTGCGGGTGGCCGAGTAGAACTCGACCGGGATCGTCACCAGACCGAAGCTGATCGTCCCCGACCAAAACGGTCGCCTGCGAGGCGCCTCGTCATCCCCCTCGAGCAGCTCCTCGGGCGGGGCAGGGCGTTCGTCCCTGGAGGGCCTCTTAGGCAACGCCGCGCTCCTTGCGAGCTCGCGCGAGGCTCTTGGCGAGCGCATCGCTCAGCGCCTGCTCGGGGCGCTTGTTAACTGGGCGCTTCAGCCGGGGCGCGCGGCCTTGGGCCTTAGCCGCGACGAACGACAGCACGCGCTCCCGGTACGCGTCATGGTATTGGTTCGGATCGAAGCGATCGGCGAACGCCGCGACCAGCTGCTCGGCCATCTTCTGCTCCTTTTCGCTGTGTGCGCGCCCTTCGGGCTGGGGTAGCTCGCTGCTGCGCACGACCTCTTCGGTGTGGCGAAGCGCGATCAGCGCGAGGTATCCGTCCTCTTCGCGCAAGAGGCCCGCGTATTCGTGGCCGCGCATGACCCAGTGCGCGAGCCCCTCCTCGCGCTCGGCCGCGAGCGCGTCGGCGACTGCGAAGTAAGTCTGCTCGTCCCCGTCCGGCCCGAGATAGTAAGGTCGCACGTACCACTCCGGACCGAGCTGGCTTCGAGGGATGAAGTGCGCCACGGCGATGTCGCGCGAGCTTTGCGGCGCGAGCTGGGCCAGCTCTTCCTTTTTGAGCACCACGAAGCTGCCGGCGTCCTCGCCGCCCAACGCCAGGCCGCGCTGCACGTCCGCATAGGCGACGACCTCGCCAGTCTGCGGGTCGACCAACTGCTGGCGTACCGGCTCGTGCTTGCTGTGGGCCAGCAATCGGAAGTGGACGCCTCGATCCTCCACGGCCGAGTACAGCTTGACCGGCACACGTTCCGAGCCGATCGCGAGCACTCCCTTCCAAATTGCGCGTGCCATGGTCTTTTCGTCAGCTCCGCTCAGGTGACAGTTCGTGCTCGGGCGCGAGCGCACACTCGAGGCAGATTACCTCGCCCGTCGCGCGTACGACTTCGACACAATGCGGGCACGCCGGAGCGTCGCAGTGCGCGCAGCGCCGCTCGACGGCGGCTGCATACGCGAGCAGGCAACGCGGGCAGCGCTCCTCCCCTTGCAGCCAATACGGTTCGGATATTTGGTGACGAGGCTCTGCCATCCCATCTCTCGGTCTTCGCCTCGGCGCGCAGCCGCGCGACGGTGCCGGTGGCCCCGCGAAGCACAGAAAGCAAGGGATGTGCCCGATACGAGAACACGGACACTCGCGTCAGTCCGCAGCGGATTCGCCGTTCGTCGGGGACGCCGTTCGGCTGCCACGCACTTTCTTTTCGCTCCGGTGCCGTCCGTCGTTGGCCGCTCAGTCCTGTGTCAGGGCAGGAGATGCTGCTTCGCTTCCCAGACTTGGTTCAGGCCGTGCTGCTGCGTGAAGAAGGCATGGCCGTGCAGTACGTCTTGGAGCGTGCCCTGCATCCCGAGCACACCGTCCGAGCCGCTCGCGATGTGCAACCCGGTGGGCTCGTTATCGCCTTCGTTCTGGTAGCCGGGTACGTCGGCGAGCGCGACGTCCGCGGTGCTCGCGGAATCGCGGCCGAGCGCGACGAAGCGGCGCGGGTTCACCGGGCCCCCGAGCACGTTGAACGCCCAGATCGAGTCGAGGCGGTTGAGCTGCGCGTGCAGACCGTCACCGCGATCCTCCGTCGCGAGCAGCGTGCCCTTCTCGGCAAACGCGAGGTTGTCGAACGAGGAGTGCTCCGCGTCGCCGAGCACGGCGATGGAGATCGTCCCGCTCGTGGCGAAGTGCGGCATGTCGACGCGGAAAATCGAACCCCAAGCGCCGCGCGCGGCGAGCGCGGCCTGATTGCCGGAGTCGGCGTTGGTGTCGCCGGTCGGACAAAAGAAGAATGTCTGAAAGTCCGTACCCGGCTGGAACTGCGCATTTTCGGGGCGCTTGAACGGCGTCGCGCCCGCGGTCTTCGCAGCGAGGTTCGCGTCGAACGGCGCGAACCCGTCGACCGCCGTGTCGTGGACCGTGATCCAGCGCGCCGGCCACGAGCTGCCCAACGTGTGCAGCTTGAGCTGAGCCTCCGAGAACGTGTCGCCGACCGCGTCGTCCGCATGGAACGTGAGGGGAGCGCCATCGATGGTCACCTGGAGAGCTTGCAGCTTGCCGCCCTTCGACAGGTCGAAGATGTTCGTCGGGACCAGACGATAGACGAACGCGTTGGGCTGCTTGGCGGCCACCGGACTGGTGGGATCGTCAGGGTCGACGTTCACCACCGCGTCGTCTGAGTCTTCGACGATCAGGATGTTGCCGCGGTTGTCGGGGTGGATGCCCTCGAAGCCGGCCTTGCCGAACACGCCGTCCAGCGTGCGGAGCACGGGCGGCCAGGTCGAGGAGATCTCGATGACCCCGCCGTCTGCATCGTTTTCCTGTGTGAAGAGCAGCGTGCGCGTGAACGGATCAAAGGTCGAACCGTCGATCGCATTGAAGTGCGTCAGGCCGTCCGAAGCGACGGGCGTGAGCAGCGTGATGCGGTGCGCGGGATCGTGAACGTCGAGGTTGATGCGCGTGACGAACGCGAGATCCTGCGCGTTCTCATGGCCCTGAAAGAGGAAGCGGTGGCCGTAGTCGTAACCCGCGGTGGGGCCGCCGGGATTGTGCGGGAAGACGAGGTACGTGTTCTGATCGGGCTCGGTCTTGGTCGCTTCCACTGGCTCGGGCGGGAAGTCGTTCAAGTAACCAAATTGAGTGATCACGCCCGATGGATTTTCGATCGGGTCCGCACCCGTCGCGACGAGCGACAGCGAGAAGGCCGGGGCCACGACGTTCGCTGGCGAATCGCTGCGCTCGTTCGCTTTCGGCACGCCGACCGCGAACCATCCGAGAAACGCCGCGCTGGCCGTCGCACCCACGAACGGCGCAACCAAGCCAGCACCGATCCAGACTGTCCTTCGCGAAACTACGGGACGACGCCACATACCGGACCTCCACCTCGAGAAAGCTAGAGACATCATCAGCGCGTCGAACCGCATCATGCGACACGCGTAGGATGAGCTGATACGCGGTCGGCGTCGCGCGCCGGCGTCACCTCTGCAACGAACTCGTCAAGCTCATGTGACGCGATTCGCCACGAATGGTCGCCGCGCGCGATCCGGGCTATGGCGTCGCCAAAGCGCGAGTGGCGTCATGACCGATACGAAAGGCACGCATATGTCGAGGCGCGCGGCGGTATGGACAGCCGTCGCGTTCGCTGCCCTGGGAGTCTCCGCGCTCGGCGGGCGTGGGCGCGATGCACCCTCTGCGTACGATCAAACAGCGTCGACGCTCAGCGCGGCGCAACCGACGCTGGGGGCGATGCAGCCGGCGCTGGCCGCGCTGCGACCTCTGTCGCGACCCGTGAAAGCACCGCGCGAGCCCGCGTCAGCCGCACGCGTCGCGCTCGGCCGCCGAATCTTCTTCGATGCAGACCTCTCCGAGCCGCGCGGAACGAGCTGCGCCAGTTGCCACGAGCCGGCTCTGGCCTTCGCGGGCGTGAATGGTTCGAAGATCGGCGTCGCGCGCGGCAGCCGCCCCGACCATTACGCGCGCCGCAACACGCCGTCGCTGCTCTACTTGAAGTACGTGCGGCCGTTCTACTTCCACGCCGAGGAAGACACGCAGGTGCCCGAGGCGCGCGGAGGGTTCTTTTGGGATGGCAGAGTCAACTCGATCGCCGATCTCGTGCGTCAGCCCCTGCTCGACCCTGATGAGATGAACAACGCCGATGTGACTGTCGTGGTGAACAAGCTCCGCCGGAGCGCGTATGCGGCCGAACTGCGCAACGAGTTCGGTGCGCGCGTCGACACGACGGAAGGGGCGATGACCGCGCTCGGGGCCGCGCTGGAGGCCTTCCTACTCAGCGATGACATGGCGCCGTTCTCGTCGAAGTACGATGAGTACCTCCGCGGGCGGGCGCAGCTCGCTCCGATCGAGGCGCGCGGGCTCGCGCTCTTCGACAATCCCGTGCGCGGCAACTGCTCGAGCTGCCACTTCATGACGGTAAAGCTGCCGAACCCGGAGCGCTCGCTCTTTTCCAACTTTGGCTACGAGGCGGTGGCGCCTCCCCGCAATCGTCGCCTCCCCGTAAACGCCGACTCGAGCGCCTTCGATCTCGGCCTGTGCGAGCGTAAGGTGCCGGGCGCATCCGACGATCCCGGCCGGTTCTGCGCCAGCTTTCGTACCCCATCGCTGCGCAACGTCGCGCTCCGCCCGAGCTTCATGCATAACGGCGTGTTCACGAAGCTGAGAGACGTGGTGGCGTTCTATGCGACGCGCGGGACGGACCCCGCGCGCTGGTATCGCGGTCACGCGCCCTTCGACGATCTGCCGGCGGAGCACCGCGATCGCATCAATACGCAGGAGGTCCCTTACGATCGCGGTCTCGGCATGGCGCCGCGCCTCGACGACGCCGACATCGACGCGATCGTCGCGTTCCTCGGCACGCTCACCGATCAGCGCTTGCCCTCGCCAGCATCGGCCTCGGCGCCCCCCGCGAGACCTGCACGGCCGCCGCGCAGCGCCCGTCCCTGACGGCATCGCTCGCACGCCGAAGGTTGCCGGCGATGCCGCTACTCCTCGCCCTTGCTCTTGAGCTTGGGCTCGTTCTCGCGGATGAATTCGCGGATCTCGTCGGCCATGTCGAGCAGCTTGGCCCACTGCTCCTTGTAGAGCGTGACCGGGAAGCGGCCGAGGCCGTACACCGACAAGCCGCCTTTCTCCGAGACCTTCATCGAAACTCGGCCGCTCCGCTGCTTGAGACGCGCATTCTCGGTGCGCAAGCGCTCCAACTCGGCCTTCACGTCTTCGTCACTCATGCCTGTCCTCCGGCGCGAACCTTATCGGTCAAGCCCACGCCTGTCGACGCGAGCGCCGCGCGGCGCGCAGTGGCACTCCGCCGAGCTCGCGTCCTTGGCTGGTTCGAGCATCCACGCTCGGCGTGGGCGCGCGTTACAGGAACGTCTGCGCGGGGCAACCGAGCACGACATCCAAATGCGCAGCGGCGTCGAGTCGAACGGTGTCGCAGATATCGCCGCACAGCTGGATCTTGTACGCCACGACCACGGCGCCGACGAGCGGCGTCCCGCCGTGGGGCTTCACGCCGTCGAGGCTCGACTTGAGCGCCGCGAGCTGCGTGGCGTCGAGCACGCTGAGCTCCACGTTCGATGTCGAGCTCACGCCGCAGGTATCGTCGCTGGGCATCTGTGTCGCGGGCTTTGTCGATTTGCCAGAGTCGGGCGCATCGGCCGTCGTTTGGGAGGGACCTGCGTCGAGCGGGGACGAGTTGTCCGTCGCGCGAAACACTCAGGTCGGAGCGTCGCGCGTGGTTTTCTCTGCGGATGATTCGGGCGCGCTTCGGAGGGAAGTAAGGGCACCAGTCGCCGTCGGCTGGGGCGCGCGTTAGCCGCAGTTTCCGACAGTCAGAGCAGGGCTCAAGAGGGGAGCATGGGCCGTCGGCGGCCATTCGTTGGACGAAGTGACCAACCCGGTTGGGGCTGGCGCCCACCCGCGGCGCAGGCGCCACGTCTGCGTCTGCCATCTTTGAGAATGCCGTATGCGCGAGTCAAAACATGCCCGCCACGGTGCGACGAACACGTTTGCGCTATGGAGGGATCTACGCGTCTTCGTTCGCAAGCATCAGCGCTCGCGCTCGGTGAGGAACCTGTTGGGCGTGCTGCCGGTCCAGCGCTTGAATGCGCGATGGAATGCGCCGCTGTCGGCGTAACCCATCGCGTGCGCGGTCTCCTGGATGGTGCGCCCTTCGACCAGCAGATGGCGCTTCGCGATCGTCGCCAGCGCGCTGCTCGCCACGGCCTGATACGTCGTGTGCTCCTCGGCCAAGCGCCGGCGCAGAGAGCGCACGCTCAGGCCGAGCGTTCGCGCCACCGCGTCCATCTCGGTCCGGCCCGACGCCGCTTGCACGAGGACCTCGCGAACCCGCCGCGCGTAACACGCGCGCTGCACGATGCGTGCGATGCGGTGGTCTGCCTGCGCGCGCAAGACGCCGTAGATCTCCCCGTCTTGCAGCACGGACGGCACGTCCATCAGCGCGCGGTCGAACACGACGCCCGTGAACGGCTGCTCGAAGCGCTCCCGACCGTCGAACACCCTGGTGTACTCGTGGTAGTAGTCGGGCGCGGCGTACTCGAAGCTTACCCGCTCGGGTCGTGCGCCACCGCCAAAGTATCCGATCATCCTGAAAAAGCAGGTCTGCTCGAACTCGCTCATGAAGCGCCGAACCGGTTGCGACATGCCCTCCGGGGTCGCGCAGCGCAGCGTGACTTCGCGCTCGCCTTCGATCAACGTATAACGGAGCTGATCGCCCAAGAGCCTGTGCACCTGGAACAGCGTCTCGAACCCGTTGCGCAGGGTCGACGCATAGGCGACCAAAGGCGTAATGATGTTGAAGCTGACGCCCGTCATGACCTCGGCCTCATGCAGACCGAGCGCTGGGTCCCCGCCCAGCTCGAGCAGGAGCGCACACAAGCGGTAATACTCGGAGCAGGGCACTCGGCCTTCGGGGATCTCGAGCCGCGCGGGGTCGAACTTCGCCAGCTCGAGGAAGCGCGCGCGGGCGATGCCCAGGCGCTGGGCGGTCTCGAGGGTCGCCATCACCAGGCGGATCGACAGCGTGGGTTCTTGCGCGGTGCCATCCTGGAGCGACGTCATACGTGCAGGCTGCTCGGCTGCATGGACGTCATGTTAGCCGCGGCTTCGCGACTGGACCAACTGCGCGTGGCCGCCAGGCATCACGTAGACAGGTGGCGTGCACCCGCCTGCGCCATCGTCGCTATGCGATCCATAAAAATTTGGCGTGATTTGGCCGATTAATGCGGCATCGGCGCAACAGAGCATCTAGAGCAGACGAGGATATCATGCGCACCAAAGTACTGGCTCTTACTATCTTTGCCCTCGCCGTCGCCGCTGGCGGCATCCCAGCCTGCGGCGACAGCCACGCGCCGGCCAAGCACGAGCCAGCGGCGGAGGGCGCCGACGATACGGGCGACGGCGATATGAATTCGATGTCACCCGCGACGGGCGAGGGCGCGAGTGCAAGCATGACGGGTAGCCATTCGGCGATCGATGCAGGCGGGGCGGAGTTCGATGCGGGTAGGCCTCCAGCGCTGGATGCCTCCCACAACGGGGGCGCGACTACGACCGCGCTCGATGGCGCGGTGAGCGACGGCTCGATAGGCAGCGGTGACACCTCCGACGCCTCGATGCCGCCGGCCGTGATCGACTTCGGCGCGAAGGGTCCGTTCGACGACGCAAAGATGTTTAGCGATGCCGGTCCGGATGGGACCTACGTGTTGTATCGACCGGATACGTCGTTGGGCCGCAACGGCTTCAAACACCCGATCGGCGTCTGGGGCAACGGCCTCGGGACCACGCCGGACCAGTATCAGGAGCTCCTGACACTCGTGGCGTCGCATGGTTTCGTGCTGATCGGCTGTCCCGATCCGATCGCGGAGCAGCCTTGCCTCAGCGATGGTCTGGATTGGCTCGCGCAGCAGGACTCGGCTTCCGGACCGCTCGCGGGCAAGCTCGACACGATGAGCGAGTTCGCCATCGGTTACTCATGGGGCGGAGGCGCCGCGATCGACGTGTCGACGCGCCCCAACATCAAGACCACCATTTCGATGCACGGCATGCCGCCACGCAACGATCCTTGGGCCAGCATGCATGCTCCGCTCGTGCTGTTCAGCGCGACGGGCGACACCCTGGTGCCGGCGGATGGGTTCGTGTCAGACAACTACAACAGCTCGCAGGTTCAGACTTTCTTCGGCGTGATTCAGGACAGCGAAGTGCGGCACATGTACGTGATGGACCCCGACTCGTTCTCCTGCGCCACGGGCGCACCAGAGATCCTCGAGCTCGGGCCGTGCATGGGCGCGATCGAGGAGCAGGCGCCGGTGATCGCGTGGCTGCGCTACTGGATCTACGGCGATCAGGGCGCGCGCAGCTACTACTTCGGAGACGACTGCAAGCTCTGCAGCGGCCGCTGGTCGGCGCAGCGTAAGAATTGGAATTGACCTCTTAGCGAGCTGCGTGTTCTGGTGCCGCGACATGCCCGAGGTCTCGCGGCGCGGCGAGATGTCGAGGGCGCTGTGGCGCCGTGCTCGGAGGGCTTCGGCGCCGTAATGTGGCGAGTCTGGAGAAGGCCGATGACCCTTGCTCTCGATCCCCGGACCACCGCGCTCCTCGCCGGGATCAGCACGAGCGGCGTCGTGACGTCGACGGTGCGCCATGCGGCCGACGCGGACTACCGCCTCGTCATCGTCGAGGATAGCTGCGCCGATCGCGACGCCGAGGTCCACCGCGTCCTTCTCGAGAAGGTGCTCGCGCGCCAGGCCACGGTGGTGAACGTCGCGGACGTGGCGACGGCGCTCGGCGGCGCCTAGCGCGACCGCAAGCGTGCGAGGCATCCGCCGTGCGTGGGGTCGGCATGGCTTCGGGATATCACCGCTCGCCTTGCGCTCAAGGCAGGCGCGAGGTGGCGCTCTCGCACGTCAAAACAGGTTGAGCTGGCGGCGAGTGTTCGCGGGCTTGGGGCGCGCAGTTTGCGTGCGCTCGATGCGGGCCTCGGCGATCTCCGCCAAAAATGGGGAAGGGCCGAGCTCGCGCACGCGGCCGAGCCAGAGCCGGCGCGCCGCGTGCGTGAGCACCAGCTGTCGACGCGCGCGCGTCATGCCCACGAAGAAGAGGCGGCACTCTTCGGCGCGCGCGAGCTCCTCAGCGTTTTGCGGAGCGCTCGCAGAGGGATCGGCGTTTGCGTCGATCTCGCTCGCGCAGGTCGCGTCCTCGGGCGCATCGCTCGTTCGGCCAAAGCGCAGGGGTAAGATGCCGTCTTCGCATCCGGCCAGGAACACGGTATCGAACTCCAGCCCTTTGGCTGCGTGCAGGGTCAGGAGAGCCACCCGGGAGGCACGCGGATCCCAGGTGTCGATCTCGTCGCGAGAGAGTAAGGCGGCGGCGAACTGCGCGGCATCGGAGCCGGCCTGCGCGGCGAGCGGGCTGAGCATCTCGAGCAGTAGGGAAAGCCGCGCGGCGTCGGTCTCGTGCGACGGGGCCGCCGTGCGCAGTCGCTCGAGCACCGTGCCCTCGCGCGCGGCGATCACGTCACTGAGCAGCTTTTGCACGTGCGGGTCGTCGGCGAGGTGGGCGTGCGAGCGACGCTGGAATGGGATCCCTGCGCGCGTGAACGCGAGCTCGAGCGCGTCGAGCTGGCGGCCCGTGCGGTACAGCACGGCGAAGTCGCCGAAGCCGAGGTCGGCGCCGTCGCCCGACTCGACGCGGCCGCGATCGATCGCGTGAAAGTCGTAGCCGCCGATCAGCTGTTCGATGCGCCGCACGATGTACTCGGCCTCGCCGGCTTCGTCGTCGGCCTGGTGGACAGTAAGCTTGAGAGGCTCCTTGCTTTGCGCCTCCAGTTTGCGATCGGGCACCAAGCTCGTGCGCGAGATCACGTCGAGCGCCGCCTGCACGATCTGCGGGCTCGAGCGGTAGTTACGCGTGAGCTGCACCCGCGCGGCGCATGGAAAGACTTCGGCGAAGTTCACGAAGAAGCGCACGTCTGCGCCGCGAAAGGAGTAGATCGCCTGGTCGGGATCGCCGATCGCGCACAGGTTGCCGTGCGGAGGGGCGATCAGGCGCACGAGGCAGTATTGCAGCTCGTCGATGTCCTGATATTCGTCGATCGACACGTAACGGTAGCGCGCCGCGTAGGCCGCGCCGAGCTCGGGGCGCCGCTCGAGCAGCTCGACCGCGAGCGCGACCAGGTCGTCGAAGTCGACGGCACCATCCGCGCGCAGATGGCGCTGGTAGGTCGCGTAGGCCTGCGCGAGCTCGGAGCCGGGCGCAGCCGTAGCGCGCGTGCGCTTGAGGCGCGAGATCTGGGATAGCAACGCCTTGGCGGTGCGCGCGGATATGGTGCGCGCGCTGCCGAGCAGCGCGAGCCGCTCGGGCTCCGAGGCGATGCG